>VXPJ01000141.1:18446-19064 GCA_009839635.1 Pseudomonadota bacterium | reverse complement strand
AGATGGAGTGCTGCAAGCACCAAGCCATATGTCCAGCATCAAGACCAACAGCAACCGGAAGCCGTGTCTCGTCATTCTTTTACTGCCCCGCAAGTTCTTCTGGATCCGGATGAAATCTTTTCGCATCACTATACTTGAATTGCGATTGTACGGGCCAGCCAGCGCCGCTCGCAGACGTCGTTCTCGCCAGCAGCGAAAACCCACCGATTACAATCCCTTATGGGGCCGATAGGACGGCATGGAAAAAGATTGACAACCCCCTGTGCGGCGCCTAGAAAGGTTTTATGTTGGCCGAATTTTCCATGGATACCGAAGTGCTGGTTCGCCTGTCGACCTTTGCAGGCCTGTTCGCGGTGTTCGCGGTGTGGGAGCTTCTGGCTCCACGCCGCACCCAGCACCACTCGCGGAGTGTACGCTGGCTCAACAACCTGGCCCTCACCGTGCTGAACGGACTGGTCGTGCGGCTCGGGATTCCGCTGGCCGCAGTGGGTACGGCCATCGTTGCACAAGACCAGAACCTCGGCTTGCTGAATCAGGTGGCCCTGCCTGCATGGCTTGCCTTGGCCGTTGCCATCGTGGCGCTGGATTTGATTCTGTATTTTCAGCACCTGGTATTTC
>VXPJ01000141.1:0-18436 GCA_009839635.1 Pseudomonadota bacterium | reverse complement strand
CCATGTGGATTTTTTGTGGAGGCTGCACCGCATGCACCATGCGGACCTGGAAGTGGACGTCACGACCGGCTTGCGGTTTCATCCCATCGAGATCGTGCTGTCCATGGCAATCAAAATGGCGGCGGTACTTGTGCTGGGAGCTCCGGTGGTGGCTGTAATCGCTTTTGAAGTGCTGCTGAACGCAAGCTCGCTGTTCAACCATGCGAACATACGCATCCCGGATAAAGTGGACCGGGTCATGCGGTATTTTATCGTGACACCGGACATGCACCGGGTGCATCACTCGGTAGTGCGACAGGAAACCGACAGCAATTTCGGCTTCAATGTGCCCTGGTGGGACTACCTGTTTAAAACCTACCGCGCCTCACCGCAGGCCGGGCACATTGGCATGAAAGTCGGCATCAAGCACTTCCGGACCCCGCGCGACCTGTGGCTGGATCATTTGCTGTTGCAGCCGTTTAGAAAAACGGCCGGATAACGGCGTTCTCCGGCAAGCTCGGCCGCCTTGAAGCCCGGCTGAAAATCCGCGTTACTTGTGGATGACCCCGCATGCAATGCGTGGCCCGGCCGCTCCTGCTGGATCAGACTGGTAGTCGTCGGGTCCTGCATGGATGACGATGGATGCACCGTCTTCATCGAACAACGATTTGTCCAGTACCAGACCTGTATTTAGAATCTCGACCTCGAGGCTTCCGGAGGCTGGCACATGAATGTTGGGCATGTCACCCGCGTGCATCCCGTCGGCACTCATTACGCCGTGCTTGTGGCCGTGCGGATTGAAATGTCCACCCGCGGACTTGAAGGGCGCCTCGCATTTTCCAATCGAATGCACATGAAATGCATGGGCTCCCTCCGGTATGCCGTGCAGCTTGGCGTGCAGTAGCGTGCCATGCGGGGTCCTGTGGAGCATCACCTTGCCCACCTGCTGACCGTCTGCGTTCATTATTTGGGCATGTGCCTGCTTCGCGGCCATGGCCCACTGGGACACTGCAACCGATGCGACAAGGGCCAGCAGTGCTGCAAGAAGACGTGGTTTGACTTTCATAACTTCCTCTTTAGATCTTGTGCCGATTTACGGCACGGTGGATGGGAGAACTGAATAATCAGCCTCCAGTATACAAGCGGATCCGACGCAGCCTCAACGCATTGCCGATCACCGAGACTGAAGAAAGACTCATGGCAGCAGCGGCAATCATCGGAGACAGCAGGATTCCGAAGACGGGAAAGAGCACGCCTGCGGCTACGGGTACGCCAACACTGTTGTAGACAAAGGCAAAAAATAGATTCTGGCGAATGTTGCGAGTGGTTCCGCGTGCCAGAAGTCGCGCCCGCACGATGCCGCGAAGATCACCTTTCACCAACGTCATGCTGGCACTTTCTACGGCCACATCGGAACCGCTTCCCATGGCGATCCCAACGTCTGCTGCGGCCAGAGCCGGAGCATCGTTCACGCCGTCGCCTGCCATCGCAACCGAAAGCCCCCTGCTGCGGACTTCCGCAACAAGCGTCGCCTTGTCCTCAGGGGATATTTCGGCACGCACCTCGTCGATCCCCAGCTTGGCAGCGACCACCTCGGCAGTCTGTCGGCTGTCTCCGGTCGCCATGATGATCTTGAGGCCCGCCGTGTGCAAAGCCTGGATGGCACTGGGCGTGGTCTCCTTGATGCGGTCCGCCACGGCGATGAGGCCGCAAAGTACTCCATCTACAGCCAGCAGCATGACCGTCTTGCCATCACCCTGGAGTTGGGTCAACTGGGTTTGGGCAGCAGAAACTTCGATGTCCAGTTCTGTCATCAGCTTTGCATTGCCAAAGGCCACCGACGAGTCGCTGACCTGACCTTTGACTCCCTTGCCGGTTACCGCGTCAAAGTTTGCGGTTGCGAGATGCTCGATGTTTCTTTCCCGTGCTGCCCTGAGAACGGCTTCGGCCATCGGATGCTCCGAACCGTGCTCAAGGGCTGCGGCCAGTGCGAGCACCCGGTCCTCGGACGTATCACCAAATGCCACGACATCGGTCAGGCTTGGTCGCCCTTCCGTGAGCGTACCCGTCTTGTCGATGATCAGGGCATCGACGCTTGCAAACCGTTCCAGCGCTTCTGCGTCCCGGATCAGCACGCCCGCCTGTGCGCCACGTCCTGTCGCCACCATGATGGACATCGGTGTGGCGAGTCCGAGTGCACAGGGACAGGCAATGATGAGGACACTGACGGCAGAAACGATGGCGTAACCGAGCGTCGGCGCCGGACCCCAGACCATCCATACAATAAAGGCAAGCACCGCGATGGCAATGACGACGGGAACAAAATACGAGGCGACCCTGTCAGCAAGTGCCTGGATCGGTGCGCGCGATCGTTGTGCCTGTGCGACCATGGCGATGATCCGGGACAAGACCGTGTCGCTGCCCACAGCCTTGGCCTGCATCACGAAGGAACCCGTCTTGTTCAGCGTACCACCGGTGATCGTATCGCCCTCGGTTTTTTCAACGGGAACGGGTTCGCCCGTGAGCATGCTTTCATCCACCGATGAGTGCCCCTCGATGACGGTGCCATCGACCGGTACCGCTTCCCCGGGACGCACGCGAAGCTGGTCTCCTGTCTTGATGGCTTCAAGCGGCACGTCTGCCTCACCCGAAGCCGTCACCTGCCGGACGGTTTTTGGCGAGAGATCCATCAGTGCCCGAATCGCATCTCCCGTTCGGTCACGGGCCGTCAGTTCCAGCACCTGTCCTACTAGTACCAGGATGAGGATGACTGCACTTGCCTCGAAATAAAGCGGGGGAGGGTGACCGTTTCCCAGCTCAGCAGGAAAAACCCCCGGTGCAATCAGCGAAACTACGCTGAACACGTAGGCCGTACCGGTGCCGATGGCGATCAGCGTCCACATGTTGAGGTTGCCAGTGACCACGGATGACCAGCCGCGCTTGAAGAAGGGCAGGCCTACCCAGGCCACGACCGGCGTGGCCAACACAAACTGAAGCCAGCGAACCGCCGTAGGTCCGAACCAGTCATTCCAAGGAATTCCCAGCATGCCTCCCATCTCGAGCAGCAGGACTGCCAGAGCCAGGGGCGCGCCGATCAGGAGCCTGCGCCTGAAATCGACGAGTTCAGGATTCGGGCCCGAATCAACGGTGGGCATCATCGGCTCCAGTGCCATGCCGCAGATCGGACAGTCACCCGGTTCTTCTTGCACAATTTCAGGATCCATCGGGCAGGTATAGAGTGTACCTTCCGGTACAGGTTCTGCTGCCGAGTGGCCTTCCAGGTAAGCGTCGGGATCAGTCTCGAACTTACCCAGGCAATGGCCAGAGCAGAAATAATGGCACTGGCCCATGTGTCTCGTGATAAAACTTGCCGTAGCGCGGTTGACCTTCATGCCGCAAACGGGATCGACCGCCTCGATGTAGGGTTCAGGGTCCATCATGAACTTGTCACGACAACCATCGTGGCAAAAATGATACGTGCGCCCGTCATGCTCGAAACAGGGCTTCCCGGCTTGCGGGTCGACGGTCATCCCGCAGACCGGGTCGCGCGTGACGATGTCTTGAGCTAGTGGGACATCAGTCATTGTCCTATCCTCACACCTGCTTGGTGTAAAACCCGGTCATGCGCGGTTAAAGGGTTGATGCACATGTAATTCATGATTTGATTTCATTGACCACAAGAAATCAAGGTCTGGGGCTGGCGCCGTTACGGATGATTGGTGCCGGAGAGGTGATTCGAACACCCGACCTACTGATTACGAATCAGTTGCTCTACCGACTGAGCTACCCCGGCACAGACCCGGTTTAT
Source organism: Pseudomonadota bacterium (assembly GCA_009839635.1). Lineage (GTDB taxonomy): Bacteria > Pseudomonadota > Gammaproteobacteria > UBA4575 > UBA4575 > WTFY01. Next base: position 14,649 of record VXPJ01000141.1, on the reverse strand, counting down.
AACTTGTCGGGACAGTGTTTGTACAGATGCGTCCAGTTGCCGTGTGCTGAAATGACAGGATAGATACCCTGAAATTCAATGATCCGAACACGAAACTGGCTTCAGGGGCATGGCCTAGCACCCGTATGGGGCCGTTTGCGAGGCTGCAGTCGGGTCCGTCATCAGCCTGCACATGAGATCGGCGGAGGAGACACTCATGGCTATTCCGGAGCGGAAGTGCCCGGTGTTCACATACAGGTTTTCAAATTCAGGGTGTCTGCAGATGTAAGGGACATCACGCAAAGTGCCGGGCCGAAGCCCGCTCCACTGGTCGATCACCTCGGCATCTTCCAGCAGGGGGCAAAACCGGTAAGCCCACGTGCAAATGTTATTTTTTGCCTCCTCAGTCACGGAACGGTCAAAGCCCACGTACTCCATCGAACTGCCGCACAGGACATGACGTTCACCCCAGGGCACTATGTACTGTTCGTCTTGCACCAGGATGTGTGACAGCACGTGTTGCCGGGCCTTGAACATCAGTATTTGTCCGCGTACCGGAACGATGTCCGTACAGATGTCAGTGAGCGTCTTGAGAAGCTGCTGGGCCCATGCCCCGTTGCAGATAACGATTTTGTGAGCGGATACCGTGCCCTGGTCGGTGTGCGCCCCGATGACTTTCCCGGCCTGTCTCTCAAGTCCGGTGACCTCGGTCCCTTCAAGGATTTCAACGCCGAGCCGGGTCAGGGATTTCCGGATGGCTTTCATGAGTCGGCGAGGCTGGATCTGCATGGTTGACGGGATGAGAAGTGCGGAATGCAGTGTCCCGGCAAGATTCGGCTCCAGCACCTTTAATTGCTCCTGGTCAATGGCCTCAATTTGCACGGCATGCTTTTCAGCCCAGGCAAGCGCCTGGCTTTGTTCTTCAGTATCTGCAACCAGCATGCCGCAATGCACCAGCCCCGGATCGATTCCGGTCTCCTCGCGCAATTCTTCCGCCAGCGCCGGGAAGGCATCTTGGCTTGCCTTGATCAGCGCACCTGCAGCTTCGTGTTGGCGCCAGGGATGAAATGAGGCTAGGATCCCGCCGGCTGCCCCACTGGATTCTTCCCCGAGCCGGTTTTTTTCGAGCAGCGCCACCTTCAGTCCGGCGATTTGCAGGGTGCGCGCCGTGATCATGCCGATCAGGCCACCACCAATTACTGCCGCGTCATAGGCCATGTACACTATTGAAGTCTGTAAAAAGTTTGCCGATTATAACGGCTGTGAAGTCAGCCTGTCCGAGGGAAAGCCGCATGCAAATTATTCTGAACGGCCGCGAGAAAAGCGTCTCCGAAGGACTGACGGCGTACGGGCTGATCGATGCACTGGAACTCGGGGACCGCCGCATCGCCGTCGAGGTCAACAGCGAAATCGTGGTGCGAAGCGCACTGGCCTCTCACGTGTTGCATGCAGGCGATCGCGTGGAAATTATCCATGCCATCGGCGGCGGCTGACCCCCTACAGTAGAACGCAAATAGCACCTGCGAGAGCAGTGCTATGATTAATGCGTGTAGTTGAGCAAATAACCCGAGAGAGCATACGTACAGCCCCATGATTGCGAACCCTACAGCAGGCGACCTTGCCTGCGAAAAAACCGATGCGCTTGTGGTCGCCGGCAAGTCCTACCACTCCCGTCTTCTGGTCGGAACGGGGAAATACAAGGATTTACAGCAAACCCGTGATGCGGTCGTTGCAAGCGGTGCGCAGATCGTGACCGTCGCGATACGTAGAACCAACATCGGGCAAGACAAGGATGCGCCCAGTCTGCTGGATGTCATCTCCCCGGAACAGTTCACACTCCTGCCCAACACGGCCGGCTGCTACAGCGCCAAGGAAGCGGTCCGCACCTGTCGGCTGGCCCGCGAGTTGCTGGACGGGCACGCGCTGGTCAAGCTTGAGGTGTTGGGGGATGAGAAAACCCTGTATCCAAATGTCGTCGACACCCTGAAGGCTGCCGACACCCTGATCAAGGAAGACTTTCAGGTCATGGTGTACACCAATGACGATCCGGTAATTGCCCGGCAACTCGAAGTCATGGGCTGTGTGGCGGTCATGCCGCTGGCGGCCCCGATCGGCTCGGGCCTTGGGGTTCGCAACCCAGGGAATATCCTCGATATTGTCGAGAACGCCGGGGTTCCCATTCTGGTGGATGCCGGTGTGGGCACGGCTTCGGACGCTGCGGTTGCCATGGAACTCGGCTGTGACGGTGTGCTGATGAATACCGCCATCGCCATGGCCCAGGACCCGGTCCAGATGGCCGAGGCCATGCGCCATGCGGTGGTAGCCGGACGCCAGGCCTTCCTCGCAGGGCGCATGCCCAAGCGCCGCCATGCATCGGCATCCTCCCCTGTGGAGAACGTCATCTCTTGACCCCATCGTTCCGGTTGCAGCAGACTCCACCACCCATTCGCAGTTATGTCCTGCGCGAAGGTCGCTTCACGAAAAGCCAGCGCGCGGCGTTCAGGGATTACTGGCAGGTGTACGGCGTGGACGTGTCGCATCCACCGCGTGATGTGCAAACCCTTTTTGCCAAGCCGCAGCCGCTGGTGCTGGACATTGGCTTCGGCAACGGGGAGGCCCTGGCACATCTGGCTTGCGACCATCCGCAGCTGAACTTCCTGGGTGTCGAGGTCTACCGGCCCGGGGTGGGGGCCTTGCTGCAAAAGATTGCTGCAAGGCAGCTTGAGAATGTTCGTGTGATACACAGGGATGCCGTGGACGTGCTGCGCGAACAGATTGCACCTTCGAGTCTGGCGACGGTGCTGATCTGGTTTCCGGACCCCTGGCCCAAACGGCGCCACCACAAGCGGCGTCTGCTGCAGCCGCAATTTGTACAGCTGGTGGCTGAAAAACTGCAGACAGGGGGTGAGCTGAGCCTTGCCACGGACTGGGCGCCATACGCGGAACACATCAAGGCCGTGCTGGATGCCTGCGAGGTGTTTGAGAAAACCTCAAATTCCACCCTGATTGGCAAGCGACCTTCCACCAAGTTCGAGCGCCGTGGGCGTCGCCTTGGTCACCGGGTCTTCGCGCAGGTGTACCGCAAGCTTCGCTAGGGTTTTTTCGGCTTGTCCGGATGCATGTGCCGGGCCGGACACTCGCTTCCCCAGGCCAGCGGACACACGTCTTTTTCACAGTGCTGGATGTTTTTCCAGGCAAATTCGATGGCGCGCTCGTCCTTGCGATAAAAATGATCCAGCCAGTCGGGGCCGGCAAAGCCTGTACGCACGAATACGTCCATGACCTGACGCTTGGTGCGCGCAAACACCAGACGGACGTCCAGTGCGGCGAGGCGCAACGAAAGCTGGTGCAGCATGTCCTCCCCGGTGGCATCGACATCGGTAATGGCCTCGGCATCGATGATAATGAACTTCAGTTCCGGCTTGGCCGCCACACGCTCCAGGATCTTGGCTTCGAAGTACATCGCGCTGGCAAAAAACAGCGGTCCCTCGAAGCGCAGTATGGAAATCTTCGGGCAGGTCTTGAGGATGTTGGCCTCGGCATCCCGCAGTGTGCCGTCAGAATGACGCGACAGCACCGAAATGTGAGGATGCATGGTGCGGTAGATGAAAAGGCCCAGCGACAAGACCACCCCGATCAGAATACTTTGTTCCAGGTGCGGGGCCAGGGCCAGGGTCAGCACGAAAGTCAGGATCGCGATGATTCCGTCATGGGGATGCACACGAAGTGCATACTTGATTTGCTTGATCCGGATCAGGTTGACCACGGCCGAGATGATCACGGCCGCCAGGGTGGCCTGTGGCAGGTAGTACAGGTACTGGGCAGCGTGCAGAAGAATCAGCGAGCCCGCAACGATGAGTCCGGTCACGATCGCGGCAAATCCGGTTTTGGCGCCTGCACTCATGTTGACCGCAGAACGCGAGAAGGATCCGGCTACCGGGTAGGCCCCGGACAGGCCCGAGATGATGTTTCCCAGACCCTGTCCGACCAGGCCCTGGTTGGCATCGATACGCTGTCGGGTCTGCACGGCGATGGCCTTGGCAATCGAGATGGCCTCCATGTACCCGACCACGGCAATGACGATAGCCTTGCCGATCAGGCTTGCAGCGATGGCCATGTCGACATCCGGTACGGAAAGGGCCGGCAGGCCGGCTGGCACGTGCCCCACGACCTGCCCGCCGAGACCCTCATAGTCGATCAGCAAGGAAACGATGCTGGTCACAATGACGGCGATCAGCACGCTTGGCACTTTTGGAGCGTAGTGGCGGAGTCCGAAAATGATGAGCAGTGCTGCGGTACCCATGGCGAGGGTCGGGAAATGCGTGTGCTGGGAGGCCTCAACCAGCACGTTCCAGATCGTGACGTAAAAAAGATGCCCCGTCTCTGCAGTGACCCCGAAAAGCTTGGACAGTTGCGAGGTCGCTATGATGATGGCCGCGGCATTGGTAAAGCCGACGACGACCGGATGCGAGAGAAAGTCCACCAGTACCCCGAGCCGCAACAGGCCCAGTGACATCTGGAACACCCCCACCAGGATTGCCAGCAGGGCCGCATACACGAGAAAACCTTCGGGGTCCGCCGCGGCCAGAGGTTCCAGTGCGGCCGCAGTCATCAGCGAGACCACGGCAACGGGCCCGGTCTGCAGTTGCCGGGAGGAGCCGAACGCCGAGGCCACGATCACCGGCAGGAAGGAGGCATACAGGCCGTAGTAGGGAGGCAGCCCGGCAAGTTGAGCGTAGGCCATGGACTGGGGAATCAGCACCAGTGCGACCGTCAGGCCGGCCACACAGTCTTTCCATATGGTCGACGGATCCTTGAGTTCGTGGATCCAGTTCAGGTAGGGCACGAACCGGCTTATAAATTCGTGGGTGTATTGCTGGGCTGTGATCAACGGATCCTCCTGGTCACACCGGTCTGTCCTTCAGCACCACACTCACTGGGTATATGCATGGAGGGTGTATTGCTGCAACCCGTATCGCGGCATCAGGCACATCCTGCATGGTATGCAGTCATCTGGGTTCCTGAGCACGATGGCCCCGGGCACCGATGTGTTCACTTGCACTCCATGGAACAGTCAGGATTCTCCTTACTAGGGCCGGTCGTGGAGTTCATCTGGTATCCGGGAAAACGGCATCCCCAATTATACGAAAATATGTGTGTGAAAGTTAAGTTACCGGCCACAGCAGAATGTGGTCTGATATGGGGGATTTCCAAGCTGACGCTCAAGCCCACCGAGTCGCCCGCCGCCACAGGATCGTGCCTTCCCGGACTTCAGGTGCATGCAGCATCTTTCCTTCGATGCAGGAGTACTCAGAGCTTCACGGTCGCGTTTGCCAGTGCGGATCGGGCAACGTCTCAACCACCTCGAAACTTGTCGTGTCACTGTAGCTCCTCCCGTAGCGGTCCGTTGTGGTGATCGTCATTGAATGCACACCCGGTGCAAGCATGCTCGGTAAATCCGCACGCCACAAATGGCTGGAATGGTCGCTCAGGAAGTTGCGCTTGAGCGGGCCGGGCCGCGTACCTTTCCAGGCAACACCCTGCCATGTGGTGAAGCCTGCCGTTCGCTCACCGCCATCGGTTGAACGGTAGGCCACTCGACCGATCGTGGACTGGATAGCAAGTGCCACGGGATCGGCAAATTCCACGCCGGCATGCCTGGGTTCGCCGCTGCCGGTCTGGGTCCTGTACGCGGCGATCTCATCCCCGTCGATAGAGACGTGCACCGTGCTGTCCCTGGAGCCGTTCCACACGTTCACGGCCACCCAGGTTTCACCTGCGAGATCCTCAAGGGTCAGCAATTGTGGGTCCCCCAGATCATGGATGGTAACGGCAGGGATGCGATCCCAGGTGCCGCTGGTGGCCGCCGTGTACTCGAGAAGCTTTCGCGCCCAGCTTCGAAAACGTGGCGTACTGAAACCGGCATGGAACTGCGCATCCTCCCTGGCGTGAAAGCGGATGAAGGTATCGGTATAGGAAGTCCCGTTGAAGTCAATCCGGTAGTAGCCGCGTGGTGAACCAAGGCGTTGGGTTGCGCGCGGTATCCCATGATCATCCAGATCGCCTGACCACCAACTGCCTGACACCGCGCCTGTGATGATCTGGTGAAACTGCGCGGGTCCGGTACCGGTCGCCTGTTGCCAGCCCGCGAAGCTCTCGCCCGGGAGGATCTGCTCTGTGGTATGCGTGTGTCCGGCCAGCCCCAGCGTCGGTCGCCCGTGCACGATCCGGTACAGGGCGTGCAAGTTGTCGGTCTGGTGCTTGGTCGATGTGCTGTTCGTGAAGCTCACGAATGGAATGTGGGCCAGCAGGACGATGAGCTTGTGTTTCGGCACGTGAGCCAGATCGTTTTCCAGCCAGTCGAGCTGGCGCGCTGAAATCACGCCGTTGTAGGTCGGTTTGCTATCCGTCGCGCAGAACGGGTGCGGGTCCACACCGTTACAGGGATAGCGGACATTGTCCAGGCCGACAAAGTGAATCTGGCCAATGTCGAAGGAGTAGTATTCCGGACCCCATTCCCTGCGGAAGGTGTCGAAGGAATGCTGGTCACTGTCGGCATCAAGGTCGAGGTCATGGTTGCCACCCACAAAATACTGGGGCACTTTGCCGACTGCGATGATGCGCTTGAAACGGGGATAGAACGAAAGGTCGTCCCCCATGATGTCCCCTGCAAAAATCAGGCATTCGGTTGCTGAACTGTCGTGTTTGGCCAGCAACTTGCCGACGGTCTTGCGCACATAGCCGAGTTCGGTGTGGGTGTAGGGTTGCGGGTCCCCGAAGACGAGGCAGGTAAACCGGTCCCCGGAAGGGTCTTTGATCAGCGGAAAGTTGATGGCCTGAGGCAGTGGGCCAGTCGGTGCTATGCCCCCGAAGCGCAAATTCGGCGAGCCTGTCATTTTGTGAATATAGAAGAACTGCGGAACCATCTCTTCGCTGAGCGGTGTCTGATAGCCTGAAGGCTTCGTGATGAAAAGATTCATGTCCTCGTAGGCCGGCAGTTCGTAGCTGCCATCAGTGCGTGTCCGCACGACCTCGCGTCCGTTCGAGACCATCACGCCTGCAATTCCAATCTCATCCGGGTCGTGCCGGGAGTTGCGGTTGCTGTCCAGAAAGACCATGCCGCGGGCCAGATCGGAGGCTGTGCCGGTATGAAGGATTTCAACGGAGCCGATGTAGGCAGCGTCTTTTGCGGCAACAGCGGATGCCAGCAAAAGCAGCGCCACGGTCATGGAAAAAAAGGTGTTCACGAGAAACGGCTTTGCGGTATTGGTCGCCGGGCTTGAACAGCTCGCGATCCGGGTCGAATCTACCTTCTTTGCGAACCAATGTCGAGCGGACCCCTGGCTCGCGGATTGCAAGGCACTGCCATTGTGCAGCCAAGCAAGCGGATGGGTGTGTGAAGCACCCGCAAGGTGTCACATATCGTGATATTCTTCGTAGTACCAGCAGGCACTTGGGGAACCTGTGGAGGAGGTGCAAACGGTGTTCGCACGTACTGGCCTAAGGCGTCCGTCGAAAATCGCCCGGGAGGCGCAACCCGGCTCTTCCCCGTCGGCTTCTCCCTGTCCGTGCAGCTTGAACCAGGCACATGGCTGAACCCTTTCAATTCGCAACCGCATCGGACCAGTCCTCGCGCGAACTGGTCAATGACTGCCTGCGCCAGCTTGGCGACGTTCGCGGCAAGTTTCGGCTGGGATTCCTGTATGCCAGTGACAGTCTGTGCAACGATCTGGAGGATATCGTCGGCCGGCTGAAGCAGGAAACCGGAGTCCAGGACTGGGTAGGAACCGTGGGCGTCGGGCTTTGCAGCACCGGCTGCGAATACTATGACCAGGCGGCCCTGGTGATCATGCTGGCAGATTTGGAGGCCCAGGATTTTTCCATCATCGGTGGCAAGAGTCCAAGCGAGGAGCAACTGCTTGAGCAGGTCACCAGCTACTGCAAGGAAGAATTGCCGCATGTCGGGATCATCCACGGCGACCCCAGCAACCCGGCCACCCCAGGCCTGATCGAGAAGATTTCCGAGGCCGTGCCCAACGCCTACTTGGTAGGGGGCCTGACTTCCTCGAATTTCCAGAATCACCAGGTTGCCCGGGACGTGGTCAACGGGAGCATATCCGGCATCTTTTTCTCACCGCAGGTCAGCACCGTCGTTGGTCACACGCAAGGGTGCACGCCGCTGGACATGCAGCATGTGATTACAAAAGCAGACCGCAACCTGCTGATCGAACTCGACCATCGACCTGCTCTGGATGTATTCCGCGAGGACATCGGCGAGGTGCTGGCCAAGGACCTGCACAAAATCGCGGGCTATATCTTTGCCGGCCTGCCCATTGAGTATTCGGATACAGGTGACTATCTGGTGCGCAACATCATCGGCATTGATGAGCAGGAAAAGATCATCGCGGTGGGAGACTATCTCTATGAAGGCAGCAAGTTCATGGTATGCAGGCGCGATGGAAACAGTGCACGCGAGGACATGCTGCGCATGCTGGGCACCATGAAGTCCCGCATGCAGGACCGCCCGAGAGGCGGGGTATACTACACCTGCCTGGGCAGAGGCCGCTACCAGTTTGGCGAGAATTCCGAAGAACTCAAAATGATCCAGGATACCCTGGGAGATTTCCCGCTGGTCGGATTTTTTGCCAACGGCGAGATTTTTCACAATCGCCTGTACGGCTACACGGGTGTCCTGACACTCTTCACCTGAATCGCATATGCAGTACGCACCGCTTGGCAATTCTGAACTGAACGTCAGCAGGATCTGTCTGGGGACCATGACCTTCGGTGAGCAGAACACAGAATCCGAAGCCCACGACCAGCTTGACTGTGCACTGTCTCACGGCGTCAATTTTATTGATACTGCGGAGATGTATCCGGTGCCGTGCCGTGAGGAGACACAGGGCCGTACCGAGCAGTACATCGGCACCTGGCTCAAGAAAAGCGGCAGACGCAACGATGTCATCTTGGCTTCCAAGGTGGCCGGTCCGGGCATGATGGCGTATCTGCGCGATGGCCCGCAGCTGACCCCGGATCACATCGAGGCAGCACTCGAGGCGAGCCTCAAGCGCCTGCAGACGGACTGTATCGACCTCTACCAGGTGCACTGGCCGGCAAGGAATACCAATTTCTTTGGCAAGCTTGGCTATGAATCTGACCCTGAAGAATCCGCGACTCCGATCGAGGAAACCTATGCCTGCCTCGCCAAGGCTGTGGAGCAGGGCAAGGTCCGGTATGTCGGGGTCAGCAATGAAACCCCGTGGGGGGTCATGCAGTACCAGTCCCTGGCACGGGTTCATGACTGGCCCGGCATGGTCAGTGTGCAGAACCCATACAGCCTGCTGAACCGTACGTATGAAATCGGTCTGGCAGAAATCTCCCATCGCGAGAACATCGGACTGCTGGCCTATTCCCCCCTAGGGTTCGGGGTGCTTTCAGGCAAATACCTGGATGGCAAGGCGCCCGCCGATGCCCGCCTGACCCGTTACACGTACTTCGATCGCTACACCAGTGATGTGGCCGTGGAAGCCACGCGGGCCTATGTGGAGCTGGCCCGCAAGAACGGCTACACACCGGCCCAGATGGCCCTGGCATTCGTCAACTCTCAGCCGTTCGTTGCATCCAATATCATCGGGGCTACCAGCCTGCAGCAACTCGAAGAGGACATCGGCAGCATTGACCTGACTCTTTCCGAGGAAGTGATGGAGGACATCGAGCAGCTTCACAACCACCGATCCAACCCCTGTCCCTGAGGCCTGTCTGCACCGGGATGGGCACCCCCGGTCTTCCATGGTTGCCCGCGATTCAGTCGGAGCTTCGGGCGAGCAGGAAATTCGCGGCTTCCGCCAGGTCCTCAAAAACCAGCAGGTCGCGAGGCAGTTGCGTGCTGCGTGAAGTCACCGAGCCGTTGCCGGTTCGTACCAGAATGGGTTCCAGCCCGTAAGCCAGGGCTGCCTCGATGTCACGCAGCGAATCGCCGATCATCGGTGCCTGCTTCAGGGACAGCCCGCAACGCTGCTCGATTTCAGCCAGCATCCCCGGGTTGGGCTTGCGGCATTCCCCCTTCAGGTGCGGACAGATGAAAATTCCGTCTAGATGGCCGCCGCAACGGGCAAGTTCCGACAGCATTTTCCTGTGAATCTGGTTCAGGACGTCGTAATCCAGCAGCTTGCGGGCGATACCTGACTGGTTGGAGGCGATGAAGACCTTGACCTTGGCGTGGTTCAGGCGGGTGATGGCCTCAAGGCTGCCCTCGATCGCGACCCACTCCTCGGGAGACTTGATGAATTCATCCGAGTCTTCGTTGATGACACCGTCACGGTCCAGTACGACGACTTTCAGTGCACTCATCGCAACGGGTCTCAGGATTGCAGCCGTGAGAAATCGGCCACGTGCATGAACAGAGCATCAATCCTCGCGAGCAGCGCGATCCGGTTAATTTTGAGCGCTTCATCATCGTCCATCACCATGACGTGATCGAAAAATGAATCAATCGGCTGGCGCAGGCCGGCAAGCTTGCGCAATGCCTGCTCGTACTGGCGCTGGTGGAAAAGATCCTCAACATCACGAGACATCGCTTCGATGGCCGTGTACAGGTCAGTTTCAGCATCCTGCCTGAGTAGCTCTTTTTGCACGGCACCTGGCTCGGCGCCTGCGGTTTTTTTCAGGATGTTGCGGATGCGCTTGTTGGCCGCGGCCAGACGCGCTGCATCCTCCAGCTTTCGAAAGCGGGCCACGGCATCAATGCGGGTTGCAATGTCGAAGGGACTGGCTGGCCGGTTCGCAAGCACCGCATCAATGACATCGTGTGCCACATCCCGTGCCGAAAAGTAGGCGTACAGGCGCTTGATCATGTATTCGTGCACTTCACCGATAACTGCATCGGTGGCCAGCTTTGCCGGGAAAAGACCGCCGGCCCGTTTCAGGGCCGATGGCAAATCGATGTTAAGTTCCGTCTCGACCAGGATGCGCAATACGCCAAGTGCTGCTCGCCTCAGGCCATAGGGATCCTTCAGGCCGGTCGGTTTTTTGCCGATGGCAAAGATTCCAACCAGGGTATCCAGCTTGTCGGCAATGGCGAGAACCTGGCCGGGGACACTCTTTGGCAATGCCCCGCCGGCTTGGCGTGGCAGATACTGTTCCTCGATCGCCTGTGCAACTGCGGGCTCTTCTCCATCATGCAAGGCCATGTAGCGACCAGCTATGCCCTGCATTTCGGGAAGTTCCGTCACGATCTCGGTGAGCAAATCGCATTTACTGAGCCGGGCGGCACGCTGACAGGTTTGCAGGTCAGCACCGAGTTCCTCGCCAATCGCTTCGGCCAATCGGCAGGTCCGCAGGGTCTTGTCATGCAGGTTGCCGAGTTCTTTCTCGAAAACCACATCCTTCAGGGTCTCCAGCCGGGATTCCAGCGCCCGGGCGAGATCACGCTGCCAGAAAAAGCTGGCATCCTCGAAGCGTGGCACGATCACCTTCTCATTTCCCAGACGAACCTGCTCCGGGGCCGCGCTGTCGATGTTGCTGAGCATAATGAATCTCGGCAGCAACATCCCCGCCTGGTCGACCAGGGGGATGTATTTCTGTTTATCCTGCATGGTGATGATCAGCACTTCTCGAGGCACTTCCAGAAAACGCGGGTCGAACTCGCCCAGCAGGGCCTGTGGCCATTCCACCAGCCCGGTGATCTCATCCAGCAGGGCCTGCGTGTAAACCGGTTCTGCCTTGGCACGGGTTGCAAGTGCGCTTACCTGGTTGAGAATTTCTTCCTGTCGCGCAGAAAAATCGGCAAGGACGTGTCCTTCGGTTTCAAGCAGCCGGTTGTAATGCGAAGGTTGCGGGATCTTGATTGCCTTTGGGCTGTGAAACCGGTGGCCGTAGCTTACGCCGCCACAGGTCAAGCCAAATGCACGGGCCGATACGATTTCGGTGCCGTACAGGACTGTCAGCCAGCGCACCGGCCGAATGAACTCGTCCTCACCCGCATTCCAGCGCATGCGCTTGCGGACCGACAGCTTGCCGAACACGGCCTTCAGTAACTCGGGCAACAGTGCCTGGATTTCAAGCCCTGCCCGCTGCTCCCGGAACACGAGCTTGGGCTCACCGGAGTTCGATTCGATCTGCAGTTGATCCACTTCGATGTCGCAGGAGCGTGCAAAACCGGTGGCCGCTGCCGTCGGGTTGCCTGCTTCATCGAAAGCGATGGCTTTTGCAGGGCCCCAGCGCTCGACCAACCGGTCCGGCTGGCAGGCATCGAGTTGCTCCACGACCACGGCCAGGCGCCGCGGGGTGCAGAATACCCGGTGTTCGCCAAAGCGCAGCTCCGCCTCGGCCAGCTGTTCGCAAAGGACCTCACCCAGTTCGGTAGCCTGTGACAGCACGAGCCGCGCGGGCAGGTCTTCCGTGCCGAGCTCGACCAGCAGGTCCTTCTTATCGGTCATGATGTGGAAGCTTCCAGCAGCGGGAAACCCATTTTTTCGCGACGCGCAAGATGGGCAGTAGCAACTGCCTGCGCCAGTTTGCGAATTCGCAGGATGTACTGCTGGCGTTCCGTCACGGAGATTACCTGGCGGGCATCCAGAAGGTTGAAGGTGTGCGAGCATTTCAGGACATGGTCATAGGCAGCTACCGGCAGCTCGAGCCCGATCAGCTTGCGGCACTCCTGTTCGCTGGATTCAAACGCTTTAAACAGCAGGTTCGCATCGGCATGTTCGAAATTGAATGCGGACTGTTCGGCTTCGTTCTGGTGGTAAAGGTCCCCGTAGGTGATGGTGCGCCCGTCGCACTGGGTCCACATCAGGTCGTACACACTGTTCACATCTTGCAGGTACATGGCAATGCGTTCGACCCCGTAGGTGATTTCCCCGGTGACCGGCCTGCAATCCTGTCCCCCGACCTGCTGGAAGTAGGTGAACTGTGAAACCTCCATGCCATCCAGCCAGACTTCCCAGCCCAGCCCCCAGGCGCCGAGTGTGGGTGATTCCCAGTCGTCTTCCACGAAGCGGATGTCATGGACCAGCGGGTCGATTCCGAGTGCCGTCAGCGATTGCAGATACAGGTCCTGGATGAGGTCCGGAGCCGGTTTCAGCACCACCTGGAACTGGAAGTAACGCTGCAGCCGGTTTGGGTTGTCTCCGTAACGTCCGTCGGTCGGTCGCCGGCAGGGCTGGACATAGGCTGCGCGCCAGGGCTCTGGGCCGATGGCACGCAGGAAGGTGCCGGGATGAAACGAGCCGGCGCCCATTTCCATGTCGTAGGGTTGCTCGAGCACGCAGCCCTGAGTGCCCCAGAACTGTTCCAGGCTGGCGATCAGGTCCTGAAGCGATGTAGTGTTGGCTGGCGGCATGGTCTCGAACAGGTGCAGTGCAGGATGAGTATACTTGCTGCACCCGGCAATTCCGAGCTACATGTCATTTGGAGCGAGGCGCTGGACCCGGGCCAAAATTCTCTTCCTGACGAATCGCAGGGCGCATCCCAGGCGTGTGAAAAGCCGGTGTCGCTGGACATCCGGGCGCACCGCTTTTCAGATTCGGTCATAGGATGAGGCGGGTCTGTACAGGTGCCGGGGACCGGGAAAGGGCTGCGGTCGGAAATTTGCACCCTTTTGGTGTGTTGTTGCATTAAAAAGGTGCAAATCTGGGGCGCCCTTGCACTGCCCATTGCTGAAAACCTGAGTATAATGCGCACTGGCCCCGTTGGAGTGCAAGAACCGGTGTGTTGGCACACATTGTGCTTGAACCTACGCATGACGCTGAAAGTGTGTAGCCACCAATCGCGATCAGAAAAACAACAGTTCGAGTTCGTAAGCTAAGGAGGAACTCATGTCCGCAAGCGATGTTATCAAAATGATGAAGGATAACGATGTCCAGTTCGTTGATTTACGTTTCACCGATACCCGGGGAAAGGAGCAGCATGTCTCTATCCCGGCCTCTGTGGTGGATGAAGATTTTTTTGAGAACGGCAAGATGTTCGATGGTTCGTCCATTTCCGGCTGGAAGGGCATCAATGAGTCTGACATGGTGCTGATGCCCGATCTGGGCACTGAGGTGATCGACCCGTTTTACAATGACACGACCCTGAGCCTGCGTTGTGATGTTCTCGAGCCATCTACGATGGAAGGGTATGTCCGTGACCCAAGGTCAGCTGCCAAGCGCGCTGAGGCCTATTTGCGTTCCACGGGCATTGCCGACACTGCCTATTTCGGACCCGAGCCCGAGTTTTTTGTTTTTGATGATGTCAAGTGGACCAACGAAATGGCGGGCGCTTCGTACGCCATTGACTCGGAAGAGTCGGCGTGGAATTCGAACAAGGGCTACGAAGAGGGCAATATCGGTCATCGCCCGGGTGTGAAGGGCGGCTATTTCCCGGTGCCTCCTGTGGACTCGCTGCAGGATGTGCGCTCTGCCATGTGCCAGGTGCTCACGCAAATGGGGGTAATGGTCGAAGTCCACCATCATGAGGTCGGTACCGCCGGGCAATGTGAAATCGGCACGCGTTTCAATACCCTCACCGTGCGTGCGGACTGGAACCAGATCCTGAAATACGTCGTGCTGAATGTTGCCCACAATTACGGCAAGACCGCGACCTTCATGCCGAAGCCGATTGTCGGTGACAACGGCAGTGGCATGCACGTGCACCAGTCCCTGTTCAAGGACGGCGACAACCTGTTTACAC
>VXPJ01000139.1 GCA_009839635.1 Pseudomonadota bacterium | reverse complement strand
CTCGGTAACCCAGTTCCAGAAAGAACGAAAGCAACTTTCTTCTATATGCCGAATCGGTGTGCTTGAAAACCTCCGCCTTAACTATCGGTTTATAACTTTTCATAATCTTCCGTATCGATTCCAGGATGTACAAGTCATAACCTTCCGCATCCACCTTGATAAACCTTAACCGAGGCAGCAGTTCACTGTAATGCTCATGCAGTTCCTGTTCTAGGTCTATGCAGAACACTTCCAACTTAAATGGATGCCCGTGTCTCACAGCAGGTATTCCTTCATGACGACCCCCGTTGCAGAACCCGCTGTCGGAATATTCGAAATCGATAAAACCTTCTCTGGAAGTCGCTGCCGCCATCATGGTCCTTATGTTGACTACATGGGAGTTTGCTCGGGCGTTTTTCTCCAGCACATGGTAGACAAATGGATTTGGTTCAAGCGCTAAGACACAGCCTGCAGTGCCAGTAGCCAAGGCTATAGGAAGTGTAGAGTCACCAGTGTGTGCCCCAATATCTATGCAAAAATCGCCTTCCTTCAAGATTTCCTTATACGCATCGACCATTTCAATGGTCACCGTCTTTCTCGCTTCTCCATGATGTGGATGCAGCCATTTGGCAAAATGTATAGTTGTACCACCCAAATTAATGTCATCAACCTTATAAGGAAAGTGCTTAGGTTTCCCACGAAAACCTAGAAATTGGGCTACATTTTTGAGCTTCATGATTTTCCTTTTCGCATCACTAAAAGTGTAGTTTATGCCCTAAATTAAGGACGTGACCCTTTAAATCGTATCCTCTGAGCATGGCGGTCGTGCAATCCCATTCTGGCATTGCTCATTGCTCTACCTAGACAACTTCCGTGCCCTGTACCAAACCGACATCACATAAACCATGATAAACAGTGCTAACAAACTTTCCTTAACCTCTCCTGCACGCACATCCAGTACCGTTGGTATCTCTGCACCCAAGATTCCATACATCTTCTCGTGCCAACTTACCAACATTGAGAATAAAGCAGCCGGCACACATACGTATGTGGGCCATAGCCAGTAATGCAATGATGTCACACTTGGATGACGCTTCGAGAGGGAGTAATACAGCGGCACTAAAACTCCACCTACTAGTGCCGCAGCCGATAAGAGAGTCCTTGGGATTTGGTCGAACAAAGGACCTATGTTATGCAAATTGGTTTCACCCTGGTCATTGAGGCTTTGCCAATAGCTCGAGGTTTCCCACCCGAAAATGTGCTGCCCCCAACTTATCTCTTCGCCCGCAAAATATATGGAGCCAAGAACGAGTAGTGCCATCCACCATTGCAACCAGCCATGACCTTGCACTCTACACAGTAACAGGAACAGCACACCAAAGAAGATCGCGATAAAAAGGAAAACCACAGTCAAAATTTCTATCCAGCCATTTTCTCCGTACAGAAATAAATCTGCACCCGTGCCATTCACCCGTGACAAGTAGGGCACTAGAAAAATGACCACTGGCAAAACCAGCCAGATTAGCTTATTCAAATCTTTATCCATACTCTTCGGTTGCCGCTCTCTTGGTTACCAATTCGTTTTCCTTAAAGACGCCCCCGTGTCATGAATATCACATGCTTCTTGCGAAAAAGATTTGCAGATATTCGGTGTCCAAGTGGGGCTCGGAACTTACAAAACCGAGCAGCAGAGATCATTGCACATATAGCCTGAAAGAGGACCACGCCTATCGGCGAGACGGGTCGAACTTTTGAAACTCGAATAGATTTAATTCCAAAAAGTGTCACTCTCCTGGAACCGCTTAAGTTGCAGCAGCAACCTTTCTGTACCTGCCAAGCAACGGCTGGTGTTCAAATGCCATAGGTTTTGCAGTGGGCAGGGATTATGAGAGTTCTAGAACTCATGCGCTCAAAATAGAATCAATGATTTCGGTCGTCGAACAGCCTTCGACGTAGGGCGAGATAACAACTTCACCCCCATAGCTGCTGACTAGTTCGTGTTCCGCTAGTCTTTCCTTCTCATAATCACCACCTTTGACGTAAACATCGGGCTTCAGTTCCTCGATCAGTGCCAAAGGAGTGTCTTCGGAAAAGGATATGATCCAGTCTATGCAGCTCAATTCTTCCAGTACCGCAATGCGGTTTTGTAAACTGCACACAGGACGACTGCTCCCCTTGATGCTTTTTACTGAGGTATCGTCATTGATTGCCACGATCAAGTAATCGCCCCTGGACTTGGCGTCGCGCAGGCAAGCAATATGGCCGCGATGAATCAGATCGAAACATCCATTGGTGAACACGATTTTTTCATTATTGCGTCTCAAGGCAGCCACTGCCCGCTTCAGTTCGTCGAAGTCAGTGACCCGCTTCCCCCTGGTGACTGAAGCCTGCAAACTGAAGCTCAGGTCCTCTGCAGTCACGGCCACGGTGCCCAGCTTGCTTACTGCAACCCCCGCCCCCAGATTTGCGATTTTCACAGCATCTGCGATTGGATAGTCGGCTGATAGAGCTGAGGCAAACAGACCCACCACGGTGTCCCCGGCACCCGTGACATCGTAGACTTCCCTGGCCTGCGTGGGGAAATGCCTGGCCGGCTGTCCTTGTGCAAACAAGGACATGCCATGTTCACTGCGTGTGATGAGCAGGGCATCAAGATTCAGTTCCTTGCACATCCCGAGCGCCTTGTTCTCAAGCTCTTCCTCGTCCCTGCATTCACCGGCAACTTGTCTGAATTCCTGGTAGTTCGGGGTGATGATGCTAGCATTTTTGTACTTGTCGAAGCTGGCCCCTTTTGGATCTACGACAATTCGCTTGCCAGCCTTGCGTGCAGCTTCGATGATGCGTTCAACCCCGGCAACGGCTCCCTTGTCATAATCCGAGATCACGATGGTTCCGTGCTCGGAAATCTGCTGTTCACAGACTTCCAGCACCTCGGTATTGTCAGTCTCCTCACGACTGTTTTCATGGTCCAGCCTGAGCAGTTGCTGGTTACGGCTGACGACACGCAACTTGGTGGATGTCCTGTAGTTCTCCTTGCGCAGGATTCGTGTATCGATGTTCGCGGCATCCAGCAACTCCAGCAGTGTTTTGCCATTTTCATCGCGCCCGACCATCCCGATCAGGGTCACTGCGGCCCCCACGCTGATGGCATTGGCTGCCACATTGGCCGCACCGCCCAAGCGGTTTTCCATCTCTTCGATATTGATCACCGGTACAGGTGCTTCAGGAGATATGCGACTGGTCTCGCCCAGCCAGTACTGATCGAGCATGACATCCCCGATGACCAGGATCTTGGCCTTTGCAAGATTGTCCAGGTTCATGAGAATTGACTCAGATGCACGCGGCAGCAGACTGCATCAACAACAGGCAGGCTGGCTTGGTGCGCCGCTTCAAGACCCGTCTACACGTAGGCAAGCCAGTCACTGGAAAACTCGCTTTTGCCGTGCACCAGGTCAAAGAACATGGCTTGCAGTTTCTGGGTCATGGGACCCGGCTTGCCTTCCCCGATCGTGCGATTATCGAGCTCCCGTATCGGTGTGACCTCGGCTGCGCTGCCCGTGAAAAAGGCCTCATCGGCCATGTACACCTCATCACGCGTGATGCGTTTTTCCACCAGAGGAATGTCAATCGACCGGGCCAGTTCAATTACGGTATTGCGGGTGATGCCATCGAGCACCGAGGTCAGCTCCGGAGTAAAAAGCGTGCCTGCCTTGACGATAAAAAGGTTCTCACCGCTACCTTCTGCCACGAAACCGTCAACATCCAGCAGCAGCGCCTCATCATAACCATCCTGCAGCGCCTCATTCAGGGCCATCATGGAGTTGATGTAATAGCCATTCACCTTGGCCCGGCACATGGCCACGTTGACATGATGGCGAGTGTAGGACGAAGTCTTGACCCGAATTCCGTTTTTCATCTTCTCCTGGCCAAAATAGGCATCCCATTCCCAGGCGGCAACGATACAGTGGACTTTCAGATTTTCAGCCCTTAAACCCATGTCCTCCGGGCCGTAAAAACACATGGGCCGGATATAGCCGTAACGCAGGTTGTTTTTTCGAACGGTGTCCAGTTGTGCCTGGCTGATCTCCTGAGGACTGTAAGGCAGCGTCATGCTGATGATTTTCGCAGAATTGAACAGTCTGCTGGTGTGCTCATGAAGGCGAAAGATGGCCGTTCCCTGGTCGGTCTGGTAGGCACGAACTCCTTCAAATACCCCGCCGCCATAGTGAAGTGTGTGAGTCAGTACATGGGTGTTAGCTTCCTGCCATGGTACAAACTCGCCGTTGTACCAGATGAACCCGTCCCTATCAGCCATCGACATTTCTACTGGACTCCCTCAGATCAAATGGCCGTTTAGTGTAACAGACTTGTCCAATAGTTTTGTATGACGGACCGCTCTTCGGCGAACATGTCAGCTGCGACGGTTTCCGGCAACAATTGCAGGCTCAATTGGTGAAGATGCTTGCGGTATGCGATGTAAATTTCCTTGAGTTCCTCGACAGATTCGTGCTTGATCAGGCCGACTTTTGCACATGCATCTAGAATCCTGACATTGTCCGTGTGCACACAAATGTCGTTGTGCTGGTTCGCATAGCTCAGGACGTAGAACTGCACGATAAACTCGATATCGATAATCCCGCCCCGGTCTTTCTTGAGACTGAACTGTGTCCCGTTCCTGGAGGAATGGCCCGCCACTATTTTTTCGCGCATTTCGATGACCGAACTTCTCACCTCGTCGATGTCACGTGCCTGGCAAAGCAGGTCTTTTCTCAACTTCTGGAAGGCATCGGCCAGGCTCCTGCTCGCGGTCACCGGCCTTGCGCGAATCAAGGCCTGGTGTTCCCACAACCAGGCCTTGTTCCTCAGGTAGTCCGCATAGGTTGCCAATGAACAGACCATGGCTCCTGACTGACCGTAAGGCCGGAGCCTCGTATCGATATCGAAAACCTTGCCGGATGCCGTGGTCGTGGTCAGCAGATGTATGGTGCGTTGCACCACCCGGGTGAAGAAAACCGTGTTTTTCAGTTTGCGCTCGCCATCGGTTTCCCCTGACTCGTCGACGCCGTCATATACAAAAACCACATCAAGATCGGAGCCATAGCCGAGTTCCAGACCGCCCAGCTTGCCATATTCGATAATCAACAGCTCCGGTGTCACGGCTTGACCATCCACGATGCATGTCGGCTCACCATGCTTGTCTGCCAAATCTCGATACGCCTTGCGGGTCGCACTCTTGAGGCAGGTATCCGCAAGCCAGGACAGGTGGTCACTGACCCGCATGATGGGGTAGTCCGTGACGATATCCGCCGCAGCGATCCGCAATACCTGGGCATGCTTGAATTCACGCAGGCGTTCCATGTAGGCCTCGAGATTGGTCCCGGAGGCATCCATCAGCATCTGCAACTGCTCAAGCACCTGCATCTGATACTGCATCTCCTCCAGGTCCGGGGGATCATAGTTGTCCGTGTGTAGCAACTCATCCAGCAGCAGTGGATGCGTGGCAATGTACTGAGCCACCCATTGACTGGCCTCGATCAGCTTGAGCAATTTGCTCAGCTTGTCCTGGTTCTCGGTCAGCAGGGCGATGTAGGTGGAGCGCTGCACAATCTTGGTGAGGATTCTCAGAAAACGGGTCAGGATCAAAGCTGCCTGGGAGTGGCTGGAAAGATCTCTCAAGAAAACTGGAAAAAACCGTTCCAGTCTTTGTTCAGCGACAGGATCTATCTGGCGTACCGATTCCTCAAACCCTCGCAAGCGACGATAAATGTCCTTGGCACCCTCATCGAAGTGCCTTGTCAGGATGTCCATGCACAGGGGCTCATCCTGGATTTGCGTCCAAACCAGTGCCAGATCGCCAAAATCCTTGCCAAGATCTTCAGGGCTTGCATGCTCGGTCAGCAGCAAGGCATGGAATATCCTGCTGACTTTTGCTGTGCAGTCCAGGTACTCGCCATACAGCGCATCCCAGGATTCAAAGCCCATGGCATAGGCGTACTGCTGGCGCTCCGGATCCTTGGCCGGCAGACTGTACACCTGCTGGTCCTCACGCATCTGTAGACAGTTTTCCGCTTTTCTCAAGAACAGGTAGGCATTGCGCAACTCGGTCACATTTTCACCGGACAGCTTGCCGCTCCCTCCCAGATAGGCAAGCGCCTCAAGGGTTGAGCGCATCCGAAGGTCGGGATCCCGACCCCCGTATATCAACTGGAACATCTGCGCGACGAATTCGATTTCGCGTATGCCCCCCTGCCCGATTTTCAGGTTATCCCGGTTCGCCGCCTGACCCGCTTTGCGATCGACCATGACCTTCATCTCGCGCAACGACTGCATCACACCGTAGTCATGATAGCGACGGTACATGAAGGGACTGACGTCTTTGAGAAATTGCTCACCGGTGCTCGTGTTACCGGCGATTGCACGCGCCCTGATCCATGCATACCGTTCCCAGTCACGACCGGTGGTTTGAAAATACTGGTCGATCCCTGCAAGGCTTGGCACCAGCGCACCGGAATTGCCGAACGGCCTGAGCCGCGTGTCCACTCGAAAGACAAACCCGTCCTGGGTTTGCTGCGAAAGCACCTTGATCAGCAATTGAACAAGCTTCAGGTAGAAGCTGCCTGCCTTGGCACGCTCATCCTGCGAGTGCGCGGACTCGTCCACATAGGCGAACACGAGATCCACATCCGATGAAAAATTGAGTTCACCGCCACCGAGCTTGCCCAATGCAAAGACCACAATGTTATTGGACATGGACTGCTCGAACTGACCGGCATGGGGGCGCGACTTCAGCCATTCGAAGCACCACGAAAGTGCCCGGTCGATGCAGATTTGTGCATAGGCACTGAGTTCGGACAGGGTCTGCTGCTCAGTGGCGTACTGCTGCAGGTCCCGCCATGCGATGCGCGCATAGGCACGGCTTCTGGAAGCGCGCAGGATTTGCTGCAGGTGTTCGACGCCCGTGGCCCCGTAGAGCTCGGATTTCAGTAGCCCGGCAAACTGTGCGAAATCGCAATCCGTGTGCAATTGCCCTTGGGTGAGCAACTCCTCCAGCCACTGCGGCTGGGAAAGACAGACCCGCCGAATGAAAGGGCTTGCATACCACATGGACAGGATCTCATCGCGGTATTTTTCAATGGATGCTCCCCCTGTTTTGGCAGCCAGTGTCTCGAAATCCTGCTCGAATCGGGATGAAAGCGCGTTGGGCAAGGGTGTCAACATAGTTGCGGAATATATATCAAAGCCTCGGGGAAGAAAGGTGAAATGCTGTCGATGCCTGTACAATCGAGATATTTTTGAATGCTAATGAGAATAGCTATTATTATTGTATACTTGTACAACATGTTCATATTTCAAGAAGGACCTTCATGAAAAGCCGGAGCCTGCCTGGCGTGTGGTTTGTACTCGGTGTCTGTCTGTGCCTGTTGGGTTCACTGCTCAGTGCGGCTGAGGTGAACGTGTACTCGGCCAGAAAAGAAAACCTGATCAAACCATTGCTGCTTCAGTTTGCAGAACAAACGGACATCAAGGTCAACCTGATCACCGGGAAAGCCGATGCACTTTTACAGCGTATCGTCAGCGAGGGTGAGCATTCCCCCGCGGATCTTTTGATCACAGTTGATGCGGGCCGCCTGTACCGTGCCCAGCAGGCCCAGGCCTTGCAGCCCATCGACTCGAAGGTCCTGAAGGATTCCATTCCCGGGCAATACCGCGACCCTGCAGGATACTGGTACGCACTGTCACTGCGAACCCGCCCGATCATGTATGCGCCCGACCGTGTCAGTCCCGAGGACCTGTCAACCTACGAGGCCCTGGTGGACCCGACCTGGAAGCAGAGAATCTGTATTCGCTCCTCGAACAACATCTACAACCAGTCGCTGGTCGCATCCATGCTTGCCCACCACGGGGAAAGTGAGGCACTGGCGTGGTCCCGGGGCCTAGTCGGCAATTTTGCACGCTCTCCCCAGGGTGGGGACCGCGACCAGATTCGGGCAGTCGCCGCGGGACAATGCGACCTGGCAATAGCAAACAGTTACTACCTGGGGAAAATGCTCACTTCCGGGGACACCGCCCAACGCAGCGCAGCGGAGAAAGTCAGGATTTTCTGGCCCAACCAGGAAGGTCGGGGTGTGCATGTCAATATCAGCGGAGCAGCCGTTGCCAGGCATTCAAAAAACAGGGCATCCGCCATTAAATTGCTGGAATTCCTGGTCAGTGATGATGCGCAGCGCTGGTACGCAGAAACCAATTTCGAATACCCGGTCAAGGCCGGCATACGGCCCAGCGAAATGTTGGAAAACTGGGGCAAGTTCAAATCGGACATCCTGAGCCTTCACCAGCTGGGTGAACTCAACGCGCAAGCCGTGATGATCATGGACCGCGCCCATTGGAAATAGGCATCGACAATCCCTGTGATGGGCACACGTAATGAAGCGCTAGTTCCACTGGGTTTCCCCCAACGGTTCAGGCAACAAAAAAGCAACCTCGGCTGGCTGTTTTTTGCAGTATGCACCGCCTTGTTGCTGAGCATCCCTGTCGTTACAGTCCTCTACTCGGTCACATTGCCAACCAGCGACATCTGGGCACACCTGAGGTCTACTGTCCTTGCTGACTATGCCCTGAATTCCCTGGTGCTGGCGGTCGGTGTCTGCCTCGGAACGTCCCTGATCGGCATTACCACGGCCTGGTTGTGCAGCGCATACAGTTTCCCTGGCAGAAAGCTTTTTAGCTGGACATTGCTTTTACCGCTTGCATTTCCTCCGTACATCATTGCCTACACCTATACCGGCATGCTCGATTTTGCCGGCCCCGTGCAGACTTCACTGCGCACCATCTTTGACTGGGAGTACGGAGACTATTGGTTCCCTGAAATCCGCTCCATTGCAGGCGCCACCCTTATGATCTCCCTGGTTCTATACCCATACGTTTACCTGCTTCTGAGAACCGCATTTTCCGAGCAATCTTCCAGCCTGCGCGAGGCAAGCCACATGTTCGGCGTGGGATCCTATAAAACCCTTTTCACAATTATCTTGCCCATGGCACGTCCGGCCCTGGTTGCAGGGCTGACCCTGGTTGTCATGGAAACGCTGGCCGACTACGGAACCGTTCACTATTTTGGCGTGCCGACCTTCACGACAGGTATTCTTCGCACCTGGTTCGGTCTTGGTGACCGGGTAGCAGCCACCCAACTGGCCAGCCTGTTGCTGCTTTGCGTGTTCGCGGTCATCCTGGCAGAGCGTTACTCGCGAAAAGCGGTTCGCTACCAGAACCCTGCCAGGGTACAAAAAGGCTGGCGCTACCCGCTGTCTGGAATCAAGGCCATTGCGGCTATTGTCATTTGCAGCCTCCCCGTTCTCCTCGGTTTCGTGGTTCCCGCGCTTCAGCTGGGCGCATGGACACTCAGGACCGCTCCCGAAATTATTGACTATTCTTTCTTGACACTGGTTATCAACACGGTGCAGCTTGCCGTCATCGTGACCCTGATTATTATCGCAGCATCCGCTGTGCTGGCGTACGGAAAGCGTGTCGGCACACATTTCTCCATCCCCTACACCGTGAATCTCAGCTCGATGGGCTACGCGGTTCCGGGGGTCATCATCGCGGTGGGGGTGCTGTTGCCCTTTGCATGGCTGGACAACGCGCTGGATGCGTGGCTGCAGCAAAACCTCGGGATCTCCTCCGGCCTGATTCTGACCGGTACCCTGATATCCCTGGCGTTTGCGCACGTGGTGCGCTTCATGGCCATCGGACTGAACTCGGTGGACGCCAGCCTGGCAAAAATCCACCGCAGCATCGACGACGCTGCACAGCTGTTGGGACGCAAGACCTTCGAGCGCTTTACTAGCATTCACCTTCCCATGATCAGGGGCGGCATACTCACGGCGGCACTGCTGGTGTTCGTCGAGGTCACAAAGGAGCTGCCGGCCACCCTCGTATTGCGCCCGTTCGACTTCAACACCCTTGCGGTACGAACGTACGAACTGGCTTCCGACGAACGCCTCGCGGATGCCTCAAGCAGCGCATTGCTGATCGTAGCCATCAGTGTTTTGCCCATTTTGATACTCAACCGCTCGATCATACAAAGTGGAGTCGTACATGGCGCCCAGACTTGAAGTACGCAATGTCAGCCTGAAGCTGCATAACAAGAACACTTTACAAAATGTTTCCCTGCAGCTTGAGCCCGGATGCATTGCTTCCATACTGGGGCCGAGTGGTTGCGGTAAAACCACACTGCTGCGTGCGCTTGCGGGGTTCCAGCCCGTCGCCAGTGGCGAAATCTACGTGCATGAACGGCTTTTCAGCAAGGCGCAGTTCACGCTTGCCCCGGAAAAAAGGCATATCAGCATGATGTTCCAGGATCTTGCGTTATTCCCGCATCTGACCGTCCGGCAGAACATCTGCTTTGGTCTTAAGTCACTGAGCGAAAGTGATCAGAGGGCGCGCGCCAAGGCAGTGCTTGAACTGATCGAACTCGAGCACAAGGGAGAAAAGTATCCACACCAGTTGTCCACCGGACAACAGCAACGAGTCGCATTGGCACGGGCGCTGGCACCCCAGCCCGAGATCCTGTTGCTCGATGAACCCTTCTCAAACCTCGATCCCGACCTGCGTGAACAGGTTGCCACGGGGGTGCGCAAGATTCTCAAACACGAGAATGTCACCGCGATACTCGTGACGCATGACCAGAACGAGGCCTTCGCCATGGCCGATGAGATCGGTGTCATGGCAGGAGGCCGCATCGAGCAGTGGGACAGTGCCTACAACATCTACCACAGGCCCAAAAGCCGTTTTGTCGCCGATTTTATCGGCCTTGGCAGCATGCTTCCTGCCACGGTGCTTGATGCGCATACGCTAGACACCGAGTTTGGCCGGCTGCAGGGGCACCTGGACCCGTCTTTTGCCTGCGGTGAGGAAGTGGATTTGCTGGTGCGACCGGACGATCTTCCCCACGATGACAGCAGCCTCATTACTGCCTTGGTAGAAGAAAAGCGTTTTCGTGGTGCCGAGTTTTTGTACAAGCTTCGCCTGCAAAGTGGAAATTCCGTACTGTGCTATGCCTCCAGCCACCACGACCACCAGATCGGTGAGCCGATCGGCATCAAACTCGACATCGAGCATCTGGTCATCTTTACCCGCCAGTCTCCCCTGCCCTTGGGCGATTCACCCTAGCACCGGCTTTCAGTCCGGCCACGCTTTCCAAGGGGATCGTGCAAGTCCACATGATCTCGTAAACCTTTGCATTCCCAACGCGTAACCGCTATAAAAAGCCAAAAATACAACGTGTATCGATCGGCCGAGACCGGAGATCGAACGCGCGTAGCAGGACTTCTTTTGATACCATCCTCCCCGGATGGCTGCATGTAGCAGGTAACCGGCTTGGGCAAACACAAACAGTCACGAAACCATTCTTCCGTCATTGTGGATGGTGTGGAGCGCGCACCGAGCCGCGCCATGCTGCGGGCAGTCGGCTTCAAGGACGGTGATTTTTCAAAAGAGCAGATCGGCATCGCATCCACATGGAGCATGGTGACGCCCTGCAACATGCACATCAATACACTGGCTGATGAGGCTGCCCGGGGAGCCGACAAGGCCGGCGGCAAGGCCGTGATCTTCAACACCATCACGGTCTCCGACGGCATTTCCATGGGCACCGAGGGCATGAAGTATTCCCTGGTTTCCCGGGAAGTCATCGCTGACTCCATCGAGACGGTTGTGGGCTGCGAAGGATTTGATGGCATGGTGGCCATCGGCGGCTGCGACAAAAACATGCCCGGCTGCCTGATCGCCATGGCGCGCCTCAACCGCCCCTCGATATTCGTCTACGGGGGCACGATCCAGCCGGGGCACTACAAGAACACGAAGGTCGATGTGGTTTCGGTATTCGAGGCCGTGGGTCAGCACGCCAAAAACCAGTTGTCAGACCGCGAGCTCAAGCAGGTTGAATGCGCGGCGATCCCGGGCGCAGGGTCCTGCGGCGGGATGTATACGGCCAACACCATGGCCAGTGCCATCGAGGCACTGGGCATGAGCCTGCCAAACAGTTCGGCACAAAATGCAATCTCGAAAGACAAGCAGCTTGACTGCCTGGCCGCAGGCAAGGCCGTCGTGCAACTGGTGCAAAAAAATATCTGTCCCAAGGACATCATGACCCGGAAGGCCTTTCTGAATGCGATCACCGTGGTGACCGCACTGGGAGGGTCGACCAACGCGGTGCTGCACCTGCTGGCGATGGCACATGCCATCGGTGTTAGGCTGAGCCTCGATGATTTCACGCGGGTTGGCAAGAAAGTACCGGTGCTGGCCGATCTGCGACCGAGCGGCCGGTACATGATGTCTGAATTGATCGAAATCGGCGGCATTCAGCCCTTGATGCGCATGTTGCTGAACAAGGGGCTGCTGCACGGGGACTGCCTGACGGTCACGGGCAAGACCTTGCGGCAGAATCTGCGTGGCATCAGGCCATACCCGAAATCCCAAGACATCGTGCGCAGTTTTGCAGACCCGATCAAAAAGGACAGCCACCTCGTGATCCTGTATGGGAATCTTGCACCTGAAGGGGCCGTGGCAAAAATCTCCGGAAAAGAAGGCCTGCACTTTACTGGCAAAGCGCGCATTTTCCCCTCGGAGGAAAAGGCGCTGGCAAGGATCCTGGATGGCGGTGTCAAAGCAGGGGATGTGGTGGTGATACGCTATGAAGGGCCGAAAGGAGGTCCGGGCATGCGCGAGATGCTGTCGCCGACCTCGGCCATCATGGGCAAGGGGCTCGGCAAGGACGTGGCCCTGATCACGGATGGCCGCTTCTCGGGTGGCAGCCACGGCTTCGTGGTTGGCCACATTACCCCCGAAGCCGCAGTAGGCGGGCCTTTGGCACTGCTGAAAAACGGGGATCTGATCACCATTGATGCCCGAAAGCGCGAGATCAACGTCAGGCTTTCCAAGAAGGAACTGGGGCAGAGGAAACGGCAGTGGCGGGCCCCCAAGGCCCGTTACTCGAAAGGGGTCTTGGCCAAATATGCCCGGCAGGTGCGCTCGGCCTCAAACGGGGCCACCACGGACTGAAAATCCCCGAAATTGTCAGGCAGCCTGCAAATCCTTTAGGATTGTCCCTTCCGGTTGCCAATGACCTATCCGGAATAACGAGAACGATAACTCAGGAGTTGTGATGGCTACACTACTGTCCCCCGAAGAGCTAGAAGCCGTAATGGAACGCAAGAACAAGATGCGCCGCCAGGCCTATGATCGACGCAATGCGCAAGAGAACAAGGATGAGATCAGCGCCCGGGCCTGTCAGAAATTCATGGCCTTGCCCGAATACCAGCGCGCAAAAACCGCGATGTGGTACATCGACTGCCGCTCCGAGACCCGAACCAAGCCGCAGTTGCTCGAAGAAGTGGCCAAGGGCGAAAAAAAGATCATCGTGCCCTATTGCACCGAGGATGAGAATGGCGAGAACAAGCTCGGGCTCTGGTGGATGGAAAGCCTGGAAGAGATGGTCGTTGGAAAGTGGAACATCCTGGAGCCCCCGAGGGAACTGTGGGGAAACCCGGAAAAAGAGGTGGAACCCGAGGACCTCGATATCATCATGGTTCCCGGCGTGGGCTTTGACCGGAAAGGGGGGCGCATGGGAAACGGGCAGGGCTACTATGACCGCCTGCTGGAGAAGGCCCGGCCGGATTGCCCGCTGGTCGCACTGTGTTACGAGTCACAACTGTTTGACGAGGTCCTAGTCGCCCCGCATGACGTCTACATGGACATGGTGATCACCGAGGATGCGGTCTATGAAGGGATTGGACGGGGGTAGTCGTGGCAGCAATTATCGATGATACCTACGCCGAAGCGTTCAGGAGCCTGTACACCGAATTCCTGATCACTGCACGTGATCGAAAATGGCTGGACCATGCAGTGAATGCAGCGACCGGCAATGCCTCAAGCTCAATCTTGTGTGACTGCGAGGCAGGCATGGACCGCTACGTGGGCCCCGGCGGAGATGAGGATTTCATCACACCGGATGGGCGCCCGGGAGCAATCGTACAGCTGCATATCCCGCGTTTTCGAAAGGACCGGGTCGAGGCCCTTGAGCGTTCGGCCCTGGTTCGCATCAGCCAGAATGTCCTCACATGCCCGACCGCTTCGTGCTTCAACCTGATCGACTCGGAAGAGTACTACCACATGGGCCGCAAGGTGGCCTACTTTGGCAACGGCTATCAAAGACGCATCGAACGATACGGGCGCAAAATGTGGTGGATCCCGATCCTGGGAGGCGAGTTCGTCCTCGACCGCAGGCTTGGCTATGCCGACGGCCTGATGGGCGGCAATCTGTGGTTTTTCGGGGACAGCGTTGACTCCGCGCTGGAGGCAGCGGAAAAGGGAGTTGAGGCGATTCTGCCCATGCCCGGCGTTATTACGACGTTTCCGGGCGGCATTGCAGGCAGTGGTTCCAAGGCCGGCAGCAATTACGACTTCACCATTGCCAGCACCTATGAGAAGTTCTGCCCGCTGCTGCAGGAGAATCCGGAAGTCGAGGCAGGACTCCCCGAGGGTGTGCATTCCGTGATGGAGATCATCATGAACGGTCAGGGCATGCAGCCCATCATCGATGCCACACAGGCTGCGATCAAAGCTTCTGTGGACACGCCGGGCCTGAAGATGATTTCTGCCGGCAACTATGGCGGGCGCTTGGGCAAAAGCTTTATTTTCCTGCACCCCGAAAAGCAACCGTAACACGGGGGCGCTGACCCCCTGCGCGCCCGCAGAAACCCGAATTTTACTCTCAAGGGTTTCTGAAGGCCCGAGACCATCCCGGAAATCGCCTTTTCGATGACCAAATTGCTTGAGTCAAGTGCTGTGCTTGTGGCAGGATGCGTAGTTTTTCGGGTAAAAGCTTCCTGTATGCAGAGATGACTGTCCTGACTGGAGCAACAACCATCGAGGCGTTTGCGTTTTTTACAAATTTTACAATTAAGGATTCCTGACCATGCCTAGCGAAAAATTATCATTTCCTGGACGAAATTATCTGTTTGCCCCGGGTCCGACCCACATCCCGCAGGCCGTGCAAAACGCCATGATCGTCCCGCAAGAGGATCATCGGGCTCCAGATTTTCCAGAACTCGTCAAACCCCTGCTTCGCGACTGCAAAAAAATATTCAAGACAACCAAGGGAACCTGTTTTCTCTTTCCAGCCACCGGTACAGCAGGCTGGGAGGTAGCACTCGCAAATACCATGTCCCCCGGGGACAAGATCCTCACCACGCGCTTCGGTCAGTTCAGTCACCTGTGGTATGACCTCGCATGCCGGATTGGCCTCGAGGTCGACCTGGTCGAAACCCCCTGGGGAGAAGGCGTTCCGATCGGCAAGTTCAAGCGCATCCTTGCTGCGGACAAGGAACACCGGATCCGGGCTGTGGTGGTTTGTCATAACGAAACTGCCACCGGGGTCACCAGTGATATTGCTGGCCTGCGCAAGGCGATGGACGCAGTCAAGCATCCGGCAATGCTGATGGTCGATGGAGTTAGCTCTATCGCGAGCATTGATTTTCGCATGGACCAGTGGGGCGTGGACGTAGCCGTCAGCGGATCACAGAAAGGATTCATGTTGCCGGCGGGAATGGCCATTGTTGCGTTCAGCCCGAAGGCACTCAGGGCACGCAAACGAGCCCGCTGTGCACGTTGCTTTCTGGACATTCAGGATCATATCAATACCAACAAGGACGGATATTTCCCCTATACCCCCTCGGTGCCCATGCTGCGTGGATTGCGTGCTTCCATAGACCTGCTCATGGATGAGGGTCTGGAAAATGTATTCAAGCGCCACCATCGCTTGGCAGAAGGTGTGCGAAAGGCCATCAAGGCCTGGGGACTGAAACCCTGTGCAAAGGCACCCAAATGGTACTCCGACACGGTAACCGCGATCGAGGTTCCCCCAAGTGTCAATGCTGCCGAAGTCATTCACATCGCCTATCACCGCTACAATATTTCCCTGGGTGCCGGCCTGTCCAAAGTGGCCGGCAAGGTATTCCGGATTGGACACCTTGGAGATAACAATGAGGCACGAATGATGGCCGTGCTGGGCACTGTGGAAATGGCAATGCGGGATGCAGGTATGAATGTGAAAGCTGGCAGCGGGGTTGCCGCAGCCGGAGAGTACTACCGCAAAACCGCCAAGAAGATTAAAAAGTTCGGTTCAGTCAAGGCCCCGCGTGAGGCCAGAGCCGCAAAGAAAAAACCAGTAAGGAAATCAAGATGAGCTTTACCCAATACAAACCGGCCAGACAGCGATTGCAACGCTGCGAACTCGCTGTACCTGGTTCCAACCCCAGGATGCTGGAGAAGGCAGTGACCTGTGCAGCAGATTATGTGTTCCTGGACCTTGAAGATGCCGTGGCACCTGATGACAAGGTTCAGGCACGAAAGAACGTCATTGCCGCGCTCAACGAGTTCGACTGGAAAGGCCATGGGAAAACGGTCTCTGTGCGCATCAACGGACTGGACACCCATTACATGTATCGCGATGTAGTGGACGTGGTGGAACAGGCAGGCAGCAAGCTGGACACCATACTCATCCCCAAGGTGGGAACCACCGGTGATGTATACATGGTGGACGCCATGGTGACCCAGATAGAAGAGGCCAAGGGACTGGAAAACCGAATTGGACTGGAAGCCCTGATCGAGACAGCTTTGGGCATGGCCAACGTTGAAGCCATTGCTACTTCCAGCACGCGCATGGAAGCCATGCATTTTGGTGTGGCAGATTATGCCGCAAGCAATCGTGCCAGAACGGTCAACATCGGCGGCTTGAATCCGGATTACCCGGGCGATCAGTGGCATGCGGCAATTTCGCGCATGACGGTCGCCTGCAGAGCTTACGGGCTGCGCCCGATTGATGGCCCATTCGGGGATTTCGACGATCCGGACGGGTATCTTTTGGCCGCTCGCCGTGCGGCTGCCTTGGGGTGTGAAGGAAAATGGGCGATTCATCCCAAGCAGATTGAACTGGCAAATGAAGTTTTTACGCCGCCTGAAGCTGAGATCAACCGGGCGAAAAGGATCCTGGAAGAACTGGAAAAGGCTGCCAAAGAGGGTAAGGGCGCTGCCTCACTCGATGGTAAAATGATTGATGCAGCATCAGCACGCATGGCGGAAAACGTTGTGCGCGCCGCTGAGGCCATTGCTGCCAGATCCTAGTATCTCAGCAGTTTTCCGTTCGTCTGTTGTAGGCTCCCGGTAGGTGTTTGGATTTTGAGCATCTATCCATCTGGCAGGAATATGTCGAAGAGCCACGAATAGGCGATAGAAACGAATTATTTCTCGGGAGGGAATGCAAGTGGATATTCATGAGTATCAAGCGAAAGAGTTGCTATCGGAGTTCGGTGTCGGAATCTCCCCCGGGGGCCTCGCGTACAGCCCCGAACAGGCGGTTTATCGGGCCAAGGAGATCGGCGGACACCAGTGGGCCGTGAAGGCACAGATTCATTCCGGTGCACGAGGCAAGGCCGGTGGAATCAAGATCTGCTCAAGCGACGAGGAAATCTGGAATGCAGCCGAGGAGTTGCTCGGCAAACGCCTGGTTACCCATCAGACCGGCCCCGGAGGGAAAGTCGTTTACCGACTCTACATTGAACAGGTTGCAGACATAGAACGCGAGATTTATCTGGCCCTGGTGCTGGACCGGAACAAGCAGCGTGTCACGATCGTCACCTCAACCGAAGGCGGCATGGATATCGAAGAAGTGGCTGCAACCAAGCCGGGGAGCATCCACAGGCTGGAAGTCGAGCCTGCCGTGGGCTTGCGGGATTTCCAGGCGCGGGAGCTCGGATTTGCCCTGAACATTCATCCCGAGATGATCAGCCAGGCGGTACATTGCATCGAAGGCGCGTATCAGGCCTTTCGTGAACTTGACGCTACCCTGGTAGAAATCAATCCCCTAGTGGTCACCAAGGACAATCACATCCTGGCACTGGACGCCAAGATGAGCTTTGATGACAATGCCCTCTTTCGAAGACCGAAGATCTCCGAGTTGCGTGACAAGTCTCAGGAGGACTCGCGTGAAACGGCAGCGTCGGACAGGGGCCTGAGTTACGTAGGGCTGGATGGTGACATCGGCTGCATGATCAATGGTGCAGGACTGGCGATGGCAACCATGGACATGATCAAGCACAAAGGCGGTGAACCGGCCAACTTTCTGGACATCGGCGGCGGCGCCTCCCCGGACCGGGTGACCAAGGCCTTCAGGCTGGTGCTGGATGACGAAAGCGTCAAGGCCATGCTGGTCAACATCTTTGCCGGCATCAACCGCTGTGACTGGATTGCCGAGGGTGTGATACAGGCATTCGACAAGCTGAATGTAAGAACTCCCGTCGTTGTACGTCTTTCCGGAACAAATGTGGAAAAAGGCATGCAGATGCTCAAAGACAGTGGCCATCCGGTCATCACTGCGGATACGTTGTCTGAAGCTGCAGAGAAAGTTGTGGCAGAACGCAACCGCGTGATTGAAGCCTCATAAAGCGTTAGGAGACACCCATGAGCATAATGATTGATAGCAATACCAAGGTACTGATCCAGGGCTTCACAGGTAAAATTGGCACGTTCCACGCCAAGGAAATGCTTGAATATGGCACTCAGGTGGTCGGTGGCGTAACGCCTGGCAAGGGCGGACAGACCCATCTCGACCTGCCTGTGTTCAACACGATGAAGGATGCGGTGGAGGAAACCGGGGCCGATGCCAGTATCGTGTTCGTGCCCGCTTCATTTGCTGCTGACTCGATCATGGAAGCAGCCGATGCGGGCATCAAAACCTGTGTAGCAATTACCGATGGTATCCCCGCACAGGACATGATGCTTGTAAAGCGTTACATGTACCGTTACAAGAAAGAAGAGCGCATGCGGCTGACCGGCCCCAACTGCGCCGGAACGATCAGCCCGGACAGATGCCTGCTGGGCATCATGCCAGGGCATATCTATATCCCCGGAAACGTAGGTATCGTTGCACGCTCGGGCACACTTGGTTACGAGGCCGCATCCCAGATGAAGGCAAGTGGAATTGGAATCAGCACCAGTGTCGGAATTGGTGGTGACCCCATCAACGGCTGCTCTCACCGCGATATTCTTGAACTGTTTGAAGCAGATCCGGAGACCGAGGCCGTCATGCTGATCGGCGAAATCGGAGGACCCCAGGAAGCCGATGCTGCGGAGTATTTCAAAAATCACATGACCAAACCGCTGGTTGCCTATATCGCAGGACTGACGGCACCCAAGGGACGTCGCATGGGTCATGCTGGTGCCATCGTATCC
>VXPJ01000101.1 GCA_009839635.1 Pseudomonadota bacterium | reverse complement strand
CAGTAGTCATGATGTCAATGGACGACTATCAGGCCCTGGAAGAAACAGCCTACCTTTTGAGAAGCCCGAAAAATGTAAGGCGCCTTCTTGAAGCAATATCCGGGCTGGAAAGCGGAAAAGGCAAGGAAAGAGCACTGGCTGAATGAAACTGATCTTCGCCGAAGCAGCATGGGAAGATTATCTGTACTGGCAAAAGCGAGACAAAAAAATTCTTGGCCGAATCAATACGCTGATCAAGGACATCCAGCGAGATCCATTCCAGGGAACCGGTAAGCCCGAGCCATTGAGGCATGCGCTCTCGGGCTATTGGTCGCGCAGGATCAATGATGCCCATCGGATCGTTTATTCTGTAAAGGATGACTCTATTCTGATCGCTCAACTCCGGTACCACTACTAGGACATCGTGGCCTGCAAGCATTTGAGGCAGGCCATGTCATATCTGGCACTGATCGCAATCTCTTGCGCGAATCACCGGGCACGTTGTGCAAGGTGCCAATTGGCTAGCAAACTGCCGTTTGACATTCGCTTTACGGGTAGGACGGACTTTCGTCCTTGCAGGATTTATTGTGTGGGACGCCAGCTTATATTTTTATTTACAAGCCAGTCAAAAGTGGAGGCTTGGCCCACGGTCATAAAGACCACGGGCCAAGCCGCCATCGAGAGGAATTCTTAGCAGTTTCCTGTGAGGTTTCCCAAATGCCTAGTGGCAAGGGAAAACTTGGGTATGGCGAACATCATGGGCCGCGTTGTGCACTGCAGCCGAATTTGCAAAGCCCACACCGTATAAAATTACGGCACCCAACAAAAAGGCAGTGGCTATCTGTAAGGGACGCCATGTTGCCTTTGAAATCGTTCCATCACGCAGTTTTGCACTGGTTGCTATCTGATTTTGCATAGTTGTCTTTTTCCTCGATTTAGTTAATGCAGCAAACTAGTCTGTGTTCATTCGGTATTTGCTTATCTTCAATGGTGCCAGCTGTACTTCTTGATCATCATCGCGCAGGAGCTGTCAAGTATGTAGCCCATGATCCCGATGGTCAGTACCATCGCCGTCAAATGGTCATACGAGAGTGTCTCCCTGGCATCCGCAATGGAATAGCCAAGTCCCGAGGTCACGCCAAGAAACTCTGCCGGTACCAGCACGATCCATCCGACACCCAGCGCAAGCCGTACGCCCGTCAGGATATCGAACATGATGGCTGGCAAGATGATTTCCGTCACCATATGCCAGGGCTTGGCACCCAGGTTGCGGGCCACCTTGAACCAGGCAGGGTCCACCTTCGCCAGGCCAGCTGCCGTAGCAAAGACGACGGGCCAGACCGCGGCAACCGCGATCAGGAATATGATTGCCCCGTTCCATGTGGCAAACACGATCACGGCGATGGGCTCCCAGGAAAGCGGGCTGATCATACGGATCAACTGAAATGGCGAATTGCTGAGTTCACGAAAGACCACGCTGCGTCCAAGCAGGATCCCGATGGGAATCCCGACAACAATGGCAATGAGCAGTCCTGCCCCCAGACGATAGCCGCTGGTAAAGACCGCTGCCTGGATCTTGCCAATCGCAATCAGCTCCGGAAATGCCTTGAGTGTCGGGATCGGCCCGAAGTCACTGAAGTTCGTGGTATCGGGGTTGATGTAGATGAGATACCCGCCAAACCACCAAAGCGCAAAAAGGATCGCCAGGCCGGCAGCCCAGTTGAACAGGCTCTTGCCCATCGACTTGGCTTTTTTCCTGTTTTGCGCAGCCTTCAGCGCCGCTGCGGAAGAATCCGCACCGACATCCACCACATCCACTTTGCCGTTACTCAAAGTACGAACACCTCGGATCGAATGTACGGATCGCCTTCCTGCGGCACACTCGCATCATTTCTCCATTTCGGATTGGCTTCCAACGCATTCTTCACAAAGTCATAATTGACCAGATCGTCGGATACGTGCTGCGGAGTGAGCGTCTCCAGGAATCGCGCATCACCTGTGACCACGGTCTCCTTCAGGTCACTGACCACGAGTTCCGTGGCCGAGCGATACGGCCAGGCCTGGAAGTCAATCCTGTTCTGCCCCCAGTCCGGATGCTTGATCGCAGGCGGGTTCTTGTAGTAGGCGGGGTCGTAGAACATCATCGCCCGTTTCACGACTTGCTTCGGTACCGGCAGATAACCCTTGCCGTCACGTGAAAGCAGCTCAGACATGGACTCCCTGTTCTCTGCGAGCGTGATCTGCGCCCTGACCACCGCGTTGTGTACCCCTTGGGCCCAAGCAGCACGGTCCGGATCCATGGCGTCTTCTTCGTGCATCACGACGACGCAGCAGGGGTGTCCTTTCCAGGCATCACCAGTGAAGCGCAGCACTTTTCCGCCAGCCTTGAGCTCACCCAGAGCGTTGAAAGGCTCAGCGACACAGTAACCATCAATGGTTCCAGCGGCCAGTGCAGGCGGCATGGAAGGCGGCGCCAGGACAAGGAAGTTGCACTCATCATCCGCAAGCTTCGCAGATTGCGGCCGGATGACCGGCTTGATACCGGCGGCTTTCATGATCCTTTGTGAAACAATGTTGTGGATCGAGTACCAGTACGGTACGGCGAACTGCTTGCCACCGAAGTCCTTGGGCTCGTTGATGCCGCTCTTCTTACCCACCAGCACAGCAGAC
Source organism: Pseudomonadota bacterium (assembly GCA_009839635.1). Classification (GTDB taxonomy): domain Bacteria; phylum Pseudomonadota; class Gammaproteobacteria; order UBA4575; family UBA4575; genus WTFY01. Next base: position 16,771 of record VXPJ01000101.1, on the reverse strand, counting down.
CCGTTGGTGTGGTCCCAAGCTGTGATCTTGATCGGGTACTTGTTGTTGTAGCGCATCCATACCGGAATCGGTATCAGCATATGTGTCAGGTTGAAACGGTGCGCTGCAAAGGCTTCCACCAGTGGCGACCAGCCACGAATCAGTGTCGGCTTCACAGAATCAATGCCTTCATCCTTGAAATAGCCCAGATCATGGGCGATCAGGAGTGCGGCCGCATCCGTGATGGGGATGTAACCGATCTTGATGACCGGGTCCCATTTTTTCTTGGCGAAGGTGGGCATCGGCAAAGCACCGGCTCCACCTCCCAGAGCAGCCAGGCCTCCCACCTGCAGCAATTCACGCCGGTTGATACCGGTACCCAGCACCCCCTTGAACAGCGGGTCGTACTCTATGGCGAGCCTGGGATCATCGGTTTGTATCCCGTCGCCATGCTTTTCGTAAATTTTCTTCATGTCGGAATTCCTCTAATCGTTACTCTCGTAGTTAATAGGATCTGAAGTGCACTTTCAGATATTATTCTAGTTTCCTACCAGTTCAACATCCTGTTGACTGGTATCGTCCCCTTCCTCATCGGGACTGTCAACAGGCACGCCTGCAGCCTGATGGAATATTTCCATCAGATTCGCGCGCATCGCCTGAACCTCGGGATCCTGCCTTTCTCGCGGATCTTCCAGATCCACCTTGAAATCATGGACAATCTCACCCGGCGAACCCGCCATGACCAATGCACGATCGGCCATGATGACTGCCTCATCGATATCGTGGGTGACCATCACCAGGTTAAACCCCAGCTGTTTCGAGATCGCCCTCACATCTTTTTGCAGTGTTGCCCGCGTGAATGCATCCAGTGCCGAAAAAGGCTCATCCAGCAGCAATAGATCGGGCTCCATCACCAGAGAGCGGGCAAGCGCGACACGCTGTTGCTGACCACCGGAAAGGTCTTGCGTATTGTTCTGCGCAAATTCATCAAGATGTACCAGATTAATCACCTCGGCCACCCGCTTTTTCATTTTCTCCTCCGGCCAACGCGCAAAGCGCAAGCCGGTGCCTACATTCTGTTCTACCGTCATCCAGGGAAAAAGATGCGGTGCCTGAAACATCATTATCCAATGTGAGGAAGGCTCCGTAACATCTTTTCCGTCAAGCTGTACAATGCCGCTGGTTTTCTCCAGCAGGCCGGCCAAGATATGCAAAAGCGTTGATTTCCCGCAACCGGAGCGGCCAATGATGACCAATGCCTCGCCGGGTTCCGCCTTGATATTGACTTTCTCAAAGGTAAGCGGGGTTTTCGCAGTATAGCGATGGGTAAGGTCGCCAATATCGATGCGTACGCCGTTGCGTCTTTCCATATATGTTTTCTGCCTCTACGTCCGGTCTTCATCTTCTCTATCTTGCCGGTTCATCTGTCTTACACGCATACACTGCACAAAAATCAGGCAAGGGTTGAATCAGGTCTGGCCGCTGTCCCCTTTCATTCCGCAATAATCTTGTCGGACCATTCCACACTTTCCACGAAGGTGGTGGGATTGCCGGGCTGAGCTCCAGCTTTCGCCATATCGTCTTCGCTTACACCTCTGGCTCTGGAACATGCACCACAGCATTCGATGCGTACACCGTTCCCGATCGCTTCATCCCACTGCTCGGCAACAGACGGCCAGCCCAGTGGAACCATGTTCTCGCGAACCACAGGGCGCGCCAGACAAACGGCCTCACCGAGCAGAAATATCCGCACCTCATGGCCTGCACCTGCCAAGGCATTCGCATGCCCGAAAACCATTGCCGCCCGTGTTGGATCATCGCTCCCCCACGAGGACTTCATAAATATATTTGCCATCGAATATCGTCCTTAGTTTCAGCGTCTATCGGTCATGTACTGTTGAGACGCTTGCTGACGAACTTCATGCGAAGCGCCAGTTCATCCTCATCAATCAATCCGCGTTCAATCATCGAATGGGTAAGGGCCAGCAACTGACGCTCCGGGTAAGGAACATCCTGATACAGGCTCTCGGAAAGCACATCCTCCTCATTCCTGCGCTCCAGCACAGGAAGCGCACACTGCTCAGCAGAAAGTGCCTCACAGGTTGAGTCCAGATTGATCTTCCAGGGGGGATCAGGATTATCCACGCCGTACTTCTGGGCCAAGTCCTCCCAGACCTTTCCCTGCTTGCGGACCTTCTCCAGCAGCGAAACCGAAGAAAATTCCGGCTCCTGGTTCACCGGGACAGTCCCAGCATTTTTTTCCTGGCCGCCCATCACGTGGTCGCTTTAGTGCCCATGCACCGGATTGGCTGCCTTGTGCACAGGCCGTTTGTCATCGGCCTTGCGTTCCGGATGTGGCAGGGCCACGCCCAGCATGCAGTCACGCGTTACGATTTCAGCGAGCTGATCTTCACTCCAGTCCTCGGTGCCTTCAGGGCGCATCGGCATGACCATGAAACGGCACTTCTGGTTGGAGTCCTCGACTCTTACCTCGACATCCGCGGGGATCTGCAGACCAAACTCGGACAGCACCTGACGCGGCCAGCGAACCAGTCTGCGACGGTAGTTGGGCGTCCTGTACCACTCGGGGGAATGGCCCAGGATCGGCCTCGGGTAACACGAGCACAGTGTGCATACCACTACGTGATGCACGGACGGGGTGTTCTCAAGCACGCGCAAATCACAATAGTCGCTGGGTGTCCCGAATCCCGTCGGGTTCAGCCAGTCGATCCCTACTTCCTTGCTTGCGGTGAAGCCATCCTCCAGCGCCAGCTTCTTGAACTCGGGGTCCAGCCAGGACTTGGCTACGAGCCGCGCAGCCGGCAGGGGACCGATGCTGTGCGCAAATTCCGCAAAACGACGATGATCCTCAGCGCTGAAAAGGCCCTTTTCAATGGCCAGCTCGCGAACCGCAACTTCCAGAACCTCGAAGTCGCTTACTTCATCCACCATAGGTGCAGGCTTATGTTTCTCTGCCATGATTATTCCTCTCTATACAATCTCTTTTTATCGGTTCAACCCGCCGGATTCATGCGGACTCCAGCCAGCGTTCTGAAAATTCCGTCTGCAGGGTATCGTTCTCGTACACGTCGGGATACTCGGGCCAGAGTTCCTTTTGCTTGAAGCGCACGATGTAGAACCACTCGGGCTTGTCGACGTTATCCCAAGCCTCATCCTCAGGAGCCGGGCTTTCATGCGTGACCACGGTCACCACTCCCTCAGCACCGCGGGTATACACCTGACACCGGGTGTAGAAGATGTCCGGCAAGTCCCGGATCCTGACCCGGTCACCGACCTTGAACTTCGGTGCCGGCGCCTCGCCTCTGAAACATTGCGGGTCGCCTTTCCCGGTCGCTTTCTCAGCGTGATGGCCTCTACTCATGGCGGTTTTTCACCTCTTCAATCTTATTCATTAGTTCTGTGAGCGTGATGTGTTGCTTGTCCACCATGATCCTTGCGGCAGACAGCAGCCAGCGGCCGTAGTACGGCAGGCCCAGATACTGGGTCTGTCCCAGGTCAACGTTCTGCCTGCGGCGTCTTTCCTCGGCATTCCAGACACCGCGCCATGCCAAGCACTCGCACGTCACATACGTGTTCAACTCCCATTGCTCCTCTTCCTTTTCGTGCCACTGGATGGTGACATCGGGCTCTCCGCCGACATCATGCGAAGTCCGCATGTAGGCCCTGTAGTGGGCGTTATCGACCTCCGTGGGAAGGGGGGCATGCTGCGGCTGATGCAGAGCTGGTTGCAGTTGACCAACAATGTCAATGTGCCGCATTACTTTTTGTCTGGTATCAGATGGCATGACTTTGAACTCCTCTTATTTTCTGCATATCTGGATGTCAAACACGCTGCCTTGCATGCTAGATAATTCAGGGTACTTCAGTATTCGCTTATATGCTTATTTTATAGGGCCTTAATATGAGATAATGACAAGTCTAAAGGAGTTATGTTATTAATCCAAGACTTTATATTTATCAAACTCATAGGGATTAGCTATGGACAGACGGGACATTTTTCCGCGCTCCCTGCAGTACCTGATCGCGATCGCAGAATACGGCAGTTACACGCGCGCGGCCGAAGCCCTGCACGTCTCACAGCCGACCCTGTCCCAGCAAATCAAACAACTGGAGGAATACCTGCAGTCCCCCCTGCTGGACCGCTCGGGGCGAACGGTCCAGCTCACCGATGCCGGAAAAATCTTCCTTCGGCATGCGCGGCGCGCATGGGGCGAACTGAACATCGGCACCCGGGCGATCCAGGATGTCCAGGACCTCAGCCGCGGCTCCCTGCGACTGGGGTGGACCCCGATCACCGACTACCTGACCTGCGACCTGCTGTCGCGTTACAACCGGATGTACCCCGGCATCACCCTGAGTACGCTCGACATGCCCCAGGACGATATCGAGCCGGCCATCTCAGAGGCCCGGATCGATATCGGCATCACCTTCAGCAAGCCGCTCGACTCCGAGGAAAATTCCAGTCATACCGAAACGTTCACGCTGTTCGAGGAAGCCCTTTATCTCGCCGTCGGCGAGACGCATCCGAGGCGTATCCGGAAAAGAAAGCGGATCACCGCCCAGGACTTCGGCAAGGAGTCCCTGGTCCAGCTCAATACGGACTTCGCCCTTCGACACCACATTGACCGCTACTGCCACGACTGCGGCATCGAACCCCGCAACGTGATCGAGACCAATTCGCTGACCGTGATCATCGAGATGGTCGAACTCGGCTCACTCGCAACGGTCTTGCCGAGCACGATCATCAACACGCAAGACGGGCTGTATCCGATCGCCGTGGTGCCCGAACTCCCGCATCACACCGTCAGCATGATCTGGCACAAGAGCGGGTACAAAAGCCCGGCATGCCTCGCCTTTCTGGAACTGGCCTCGTCCTGGTCGGCCAACATGCTTCAGGAAAAACGGCTGGGGTGATACCCTGAACCCGGGGATTCAACCTGCAATGATCCTGTAGAGCCCAGAGGCTTGCATTGTTTTAGTGCAAAAATGCACTTTAATGGTGCATTTTTGGAACAACCTGGGTCGTCTCGGCGTTCTTTGCGTCACAAGTCCATGAAATTGCGCGGTTCGCCGGGTTGGCTCGTTTTTTGCTGAACTTAATCATGCAGTTTTATACGGAGGAACTGAAATGACCAAAGAAGAAATGACTGACCTGATCCTAGCCGCGAAAAAGGCCAAGGGATACACCTGGGAAACCATTGCCGGCAAGATGAACATGGGCGAGGTATGGGTGGCTTCTGCCGGCTACGGGATGAACAGCATGCCGGAAGATGCCGCGAAAAGCCTGTGCGAAGTCCTCGACCTGGACGAAGAGGTCTGTGAAACGCTGCAGGAATTCCCCACCAAGACCTGGGAGGCGCTCATCCCCCAGGATCCCGTCATGTACCGGTTCTACGAGATCGTCGGCGTCTACGCCTACACCATCAAGCAGATTATCGGTGAGAAATTCGGCGATGGCATCATGAGCGCGATCGACTTTTCCATGGACATCGACAAGGAAGAAAACCCGAAAGGGGACCGCGTCGTGATCACCATGAACGGGAAATTCCTGAAATACACCACATGGTAATCATGCACTGCCCGCCAGGGCATGCGGCGAATTCCGGGCGCTGACCGCGCCCGGGGAAAGGAGCCCTGCAAACAGTGACGATACCTGTCGCCACCGGTGTCAGCACCGTTTAAGCACCTGACGGCACCACTGCGGCACGAAAACACGGTCTGCCCGCATGCAGGACTTGCAACAGACACTGCTTCGTTTTTTTGAACGGGTCGCCCAAAAAGACCCGGCGTTGCTGGAGGTGCTCGAGGACGAATCGGGTTTCGTGCTGGAGCCGGGATGCTGGTGCTTCACGCTGCCGGGGCTACACACCTTCCTGCAGGATCACGACCCGAGCTTTCGTGCCGTCGAATACGGCCAGTTCCGCCAGCTCATCTTTCAAAGCGCCATCAACCAGGCCCTGAAATCCCAGGGGGCTGAGATCACCCTGCACGAAAACAAGAGCAAGGTGGACCAGTCAAGCTACGCCCTGACCTGGAAGGCGGTTCCCTGACGCCATGGCTGCGGACCCTGGCTTCAGCCGGGCATCCCCGACCACCTGAAGTGCCTACCTTTGGTCGCGTTTTCGCTTGCTGGCATCTGCAAAATGGATGATGCAGTAGGAGACCCCGAAGCCCAGGAACAGGGAAACCACGATCAGGAGGACATTGCCCAACTCGACATCCCCGCCGATATCCGTCCTCACGCCAAGGAGCTTGGCCAGGATGTTCATGATCAGCAGTGCCAGGAATATGCCGCCGAACAACAGGATGCGAAACGGGCGGTTGCCCGCCGTGATGACATCCACAAACCCGTCGATGAACTTTTGCACCAAATTGTTTTTCATTTCGAATAGCCAAGCATCATTTTGCACGGTTGATCAGGCACCTCGCTCCTGATCTGCTAATGATAATGCACCTCCCGGAAAAATCGATGCTCAAAACGGATTAATCCACTGCATGCGAGAAGGGCTCGCAGTGCAGTGCATCGGCACACAGCCCGTGTCGGGAAAAGTTTCGCGAACCGCGGCCACCATACTCGACGAGCCACTGGCATACACCTGCATCCCCGACAGATCCGCGTGCTCGGCCAGGGCGACTTCGTGTACCCGGCCCCGTCGCCCGTCCCAGTCCGGACCGGGCTCCAACAGGACCGGCGAGAACTCAATGCCGAGATCCCGCACCCAGCGGCCGATCTGATCCTGGCGGTACAGGTCCTCCCGGGAACCAACCCCCCAGTAAAACCGTATAGACCTTCGTGCTCCGCCCCTTCGCAGATCCTCCATCATGGCGGCCACCGGGGCAAAGCCTGTGCCTTCGGCCACGAAAATCACGGGTCGCGGGTCATCGCGAAGAAAAAAGGTTCCCAAAGGTCCCATGAGGGGTAGAAGATCCCCGGGTTTCAGCACGGGCAATTCCTCCTCGCTGAACCGCCCGTCCCGAATTCGCCCCACATGAAGTTCGATCACTTCGGAGTCTGCGGGTGAGCTGGCAATCGAGTAGCTGCGCCGGCAATGATCCCATAGCAGGATATCCACATACTGGCCTGCGCAAAACTCCAGGTTGCCACGTCCTTTCGCAAGACCCAGCGTGAGTGCCGTCACATCGCGGCTCAGCGGCTCCAGGGCCAGCACCCGGGTGGACAACATGCGCACCTGCATGCCTGCCATGGCTTCAAGCTCATGGGCCTCAATCACGACGTCAGAAAGTGGCACGGCCTGGCAAAGCAGGATGGACCCGGACTTGCGGGTCTGGGAATCCACTTGCATCCCGGGTGCCGCACCCGGGGCAATTTTTCCGGAGATGAGACGGGCACGGCAGGTATCGCAATTTCCACTGCGACAGCTGTGGGGGAAAACAAGGCCCTGGCGAAGCGCCGCGGACAACACCGTCTCTCCATCCCTGCTGGTAATCTCGCGCCCGCCGGGCTGGAAGTAAACACGTTTCATCGGAGCATGAATATTTTCCACTATCCCTCAGTCAGATGAAAGCACTGCCCGAAGCCCTTGAAAACGATGACCGGTCCCGGCACAAGAAGCCGCTGGGTGCGGTATTGCCGTTGCTGCTGCAGGGGCGATACTATTGGCGATGGTACTCATCCGGATTTTTGAAGAGTCGTAAAAATGGAAGCTGCAGGTTCATGACCACAAACGGGCCCAACCGCAAACACGTGCACCGGTGCATAGACGCACGCAACGTCTTGGGAGACATGTCGATTTTGTTGCAGCAACGCAGGTAGGCTTTCCCTGATGAGTACTCTTGCCAGGGAGCGCTTCTCCGCCCCGTCCTCACCTCGGTCCACCCGTTCGATTTCCAGCAAATCGGAACGCCGTTCGCGCGATGTCCTGCGATTCATCCATATCACGGATACCCACCTGCTCGACGGTGCCGATGACACGTTTCATCGCATCAACACGAAACAGAGTCTGCAAGCCGTGCTGGCCCACTGCGCGGCCCGCTACCCGGATGCCGACTTCTGGCTGTTCACGGGCGATATTTCGCAAACCGGCGCACAGAAAAGCTACGCCCAGTTCGAGTCCGCCATTCGCGAGTATGACGTGCCGGTGTACTGTGTGCCCGGAAACCATGACACGCCGCAGCTCCTGCAGCAGGTGGCCCCTGAATGTCCGCTGGACTCCATCCGCGTCATTTCTCTGGGCAGGTTTTCACTCGTGCTGATCAGCACCTGGATCGCGAATGAGCACCACGGGAAAATTTCCCAGCGCTGCCTCACCCAACTGCGCGAGCATCTGCAAAACAGCAAAGACCAGCTCAACGTGGTCGTCCTTCACCACCCGCCGGTGCCCGTGAACAGCAAGTGGCTGGATGAAATCGCCCTGCAGAACAACACCGATTTCGTGCAGATTCTGGACAATCACCCCGGCGAGGTGCTGGTGCTGTTCGGGCACGTGCACCAGAGCTTCGATCAGCAACTCAACCAGCTTCGCTTCCTGTCGACCCCTTCCACCTGCCACCAGTTCAAGCCGAATGCTCCAGTTCATCTCCCCGACCCGCTGCCGCCCGCCTACCGGTTTGTCGAGTTGGACACAAATGGCTGTATCAACACGAGAATTCACCATATCCAGTGAGTGCCCCGGAGTCGCTCAAGCTGTGCCTAGACACGGCTTGCATATTCTTTTCATCTATATACCTTGAATAATATATAGTTAGGATTTATGGAATTCTTGGGCCCGTTCGTTGGCAGGCTGGCCGGGTTCCTTTAGACTTGATGTTTGGTCAGGCGGACCTCGCCTGTGACCGAGAACCGAAGGGAGGGATCAAATGAGCACAGTCCAGAATACAAAACATATGTCCGCTTCAGCGCAGACCACGATGGTGACCATGGACACTGTCCTCGCGGTGAGCGCTGCGATTCTGATCGGCACCCTGATCATTGGAGCTGTTGGTTTTGCAGCCCCCGAGGTGGTACACAGTGCTGCCCATGACCTGCGCCACGGGCTGGTCTTTCCCTGCCACTGACCGGGCCCGGTCATAAAACTTTTCAATACCATCCTGCTAGCTGCCTTGCTGGGAGGCGGGCTTGCGGGGCTGATTCTTGGAGGCATGCAGCAGATTGCCGTGGTCCCCATGATCCTCGAGGCCGAGACATACGAAACGGGGGGCAGCGAGGAGAGTGAGGCTACCCCGGGCGATGAGGCTGAGGTGGAGCCATGGGCTCCTGAAGACGGGGCCGAACGAACCTTCTGGACGGTGCTGAACAGCATGCTGGTGGGGATCGGGTTTGGCCTGCTCTTGAGCGCGTGCTATGCCTTGCGCGGGAGGGTCACCTGGAAAGGCGGGATCCTGTGGGGGCTTGCAGGCTTTGCGGTATTCAACCTGGCGCCCTCGCTGGGCCTTCCGCCGGAACTTCCGGGGGATGCCGCTGCAGGTCTTGAGCAACGGCAGGTGTGGTGGGTCCTCACGGCTGCGGTGACGGCCGCCGGTCTCTGGATCATCGCCTTTCAGCCCAAACCCTACCTGAAACTGTTCGGAGTCGCCCTGCTGGTGCTGCCCCACGTGTTCGGCGCACCGCACCCGGAAGTACACGGCGGACTGGTCCCAGATGAGCTGAGAACTTCGTTCGCCATCGCAACCATGCTGACGAATGCGGTTTTCTGGGTCCTGCTTGGGGTCTTTACCGCATTGCTCTACAGGCACTTTGGAGGCGAGGCCGAAGACCCCGCCACAGCCTAGGCCTGGGAAGGGCCACGCAACCGAATACTGACATTCCGCAACACGTGGGCGGCTCGCATGGGTGCTCGCATCCAGCACACCCGAGCCCGGGACTGTGAGACACGATCCTGGGCCGATATAATCTTGCGCGATCAGGAATCAAACATTGGAGAGGATAATGCGCGCAGACAGGAATATTGCCATGGCACTGGTTCTGGCGGGTCTACTGTGCACCACCCACAGCATCCATGCGGAGGAAGGCGGGAGCTTCAGCATGATCACGAGCTGGGTGCACGACTACGAAACGATCGAGCGCCCCGGGCGCGCGGTCACGGTAGGAACGCTCGAGGGAATCATGACCATTCTTGAAAGCAGCCACAGTCCCTTCGTGGCTGGTGAGCATAGCGTCTCGAAGTGCCTGGTCTATGCGAAAAGATCAGAAGACAAGCACAGCCTGGAAGCCCATTGCACCCTGACCGACGCCGCGAATGACAAGTTCCACATGGGCGCGAGAAGGCACGGAGGCGACACCGAAGCCGGCGGGGGCGGTGCCGGTGTCTGGAAGTTCCTGGGAGGCACAGGGAAGTATGCCGGGGTGTCCGGAACCTGTGAGTACAGCGTCGAATACCTGGCAGAAAACTGGACTGTGAACACGGCCAGGGACTGCAAGTGGCACCGGCAATAGTCAAGCGATACCGAACCCCGACCTGAAGGGGCAGCCAGCCCGGTTGCGGCTCAGAGCGCGACCACCTTGTCCGGGACAAAATCCCGGTTCAGGGCGCTCGGCGCATAGCCCCGAGGATTGCACACCACCCGCGTGCCCTCGACCGCATAGTCGAAGGAATCGTGGACGTGGCCATGGATCCACAGGGCTGCCCGTTCCTCACCCATCAGGCTTTCCAGGTTGCTGGCAAAGGACGGGGACAGCAGGCTGCCCTCGTAGCGTTGGGCAATCGAGCGTGATGAAGGTGCGTGGTGTGTCACCACCACCGTTTTGCCGTTGAAGGGCTGGGCCAGCATGGAGGCCAGCCAGGCCCGGCTGGCCGTATGCATCCGCAAGGCATCCCCGGGGGTAAAACAGCGACCTTCATGCCCGATGACCGCGAAATCCGTCATGCAGTATTGCGCCTCGAGCATGGCCGACGCCTTGCTGGCCGGGCCGAACAAGGCAAAGTCGGTCCACAGTGTGCTGCCCAGAAATCGCACGCCGTCGATGATCACCTGCTCATCGTTGAGGACATGCAGGTTCTGCAAGGCCTTCGCCCTCAGCTCATCGATCAGGTCCGTGTTGTATCGATAGTACTCGTGGTTGCCCGGCACATAGATCACGGGTCGGTCGGGAAACCGCTCCTGCGCCCAGTACAGGCCCTGCAACCCGACTCCGATATCCCCTGCCAGCACGACGACGTCGGCACTTGTTGCCGGCGGCTTGAAGTCTTCAAATTCAATGTGCAGGTCATTCAGGACATGGACTTTCATCATATGGCCTCTACAGGCGTATTCACATGCATCACCTTACTACAGTTTTGCATGGGCACCCGTGCCGGACGGCTCGGGAAATGAAACGCTCTTCAGCCAGGTCGGCGGGCAATGAAACTGTAGTAGTTGCACGAGGCAAAGAAGCGATCTTCCTCGATTGCCTTGTGCTGTGCGCTGATCCACGCATCGATGTCCGCCTTTGGCACGAGTCCAGACTCGGCCATCAAGGAAGTGTAGGTGTCGGCCATGCTGAGAAAATAGCTGCCTTGTCCGATCTCCGACATCAGGTCGGAGAGGATCTCGGTCAGTTCGAAACCCACAGCTTCAAGCAACCGGGACATGTGGCGCATGACAACGGGGTTATTGAAAACCGTCCGTGCCAGCGCCCAGGCCACGCTTCGGCCGATCTCGACATCGTCGAACCCGTAAGTCAGCGACGCGTAATCGCCATCGAACACCACCAGGGTACCTGTCGGCTTCAGCACCCGGTAGGCTTCCTTCAGGACAGCGCCAGGATCGGTGACATGACTGATGACCGTGTGTGCGATCACGGCATCAAAGTGCCCGGATGCGAACTGCAGCGCATGCGCATCTCCGACCTCGAACGCCAGCCTGTCTTCGAGTTTCCCATCACAAGCGAACTGCTTGGCAGCTTCAACCAGAACCGGACTCTGGTCGATACCCGTGACGTGGATTTGCCTGCCCGTGGTGGAGGCAAGCAGGCGCGCAATGACGCCGGTCCCGGAACCCATCTCAAGCACCCTGGCATTTTTTGGCAAGAGCAGTCTTGAAGCATAGTTCTCGAACAAGCGGGTGAATGCAGGCTCCCTGCCGCGGCTCTCGAGCCGCTCGATCAGGCGCTGGATGTCATCGGGGTCGAGGTCGTTGATGAACCGGTGCGGATCGCGTACGGGAGGAATGGAAGGTGGATCAGCAGGAATCGCCATGGGCCGCTCCGGTGTAGGCAAGGCAAAAGTGTACCGCACGAAACCTGGTGGAAAACAGGAATTTCTGATCCTTGTCCAGCCATGAGAGAGTATTCTCCAGGCCCGTATGGCAATGTATCAAGGTTTTAAAAAGGTAATGATCGGGATGACCAAAGCATCCTGCGATGCCGGAGGGAGATTGCGAACCCTGCCGAAAGCAACCAGCATGAAAACTCCGGGGCTTTTAACGTTCAACCGGGTTACATCATTTTCCTGTCAGAAATATCTGAAAGAGTTTGAGTTCCACAGCAACTATAGGAACAAGCCAGAAAAAATGGTTCCTGATCTGCTTGAGTCATTGTAAGTATGGTTTTCATTTCAAGACATTTTCTTTTTTATCGCGATATGCATTAGAACAGTAATAACACCCGTTCACTTGCCTGTAATGCTTCCTTGCTGCCATAACTGCTTGGTGACATGAATTGAACTCCCCAAGATAAAAACGATTATTGATTGTAGGAAGGCGATTGCATTCATGTCGGTGAACTTCGTGATCACCATTGGCTTGTTCGCTCCTGTCTACATAATATTTGGGCGCTATGTTAACTCGCTTCGTCTTCTTTAGATTTACTTTCTGATCCACTAAAAGAGTTGTAGCCACATCCAGCAAATGTAAAAACCCACTAGTACCTGCTTTTGATAGATGCTCCCTGCAGAACCTTTTAATGAGGCCCTTTTTACGAATCCCTTCAAGGCCAAGATATCGACCTATTGCCATGATGTTATTAGTGCCTTAGCAACCCTTCGACATATTCGTTCGCTTCTTGCAAAGAAACCGTCCCTTTCTGGGCACAGACAATCATTTCAGAAGGCTCTACTTTTCTCTCGGACAATGCCAGACACTCATTAATGGTCTGTTGCCTCAAAGTGGTTAAGTCGGGTGATTCTTATCTGACATACCCCAAAGCCCTTGTAAAATCTCTTCATACTCTCTTGCCAAAATGCTCAGATATTTTTATGAAATTTTAAAGTTATGGACTCCTCTGCAGCGTCATGGAAGGCAGTTAAGTCACCATTCCTTCCGGTGTCGAATAGGGGTTAGGTATCCATATCAGGATCCTAGAACTTCAGGCTGAGACCGAGGCTGGCGCCGTAACTCTCGGCACCGGTGCCAAGGGACTCGCGCGCACTCAGCCCGGCATGGAGCTTCAGGCGATCGCGCTGCCAGGTGCCGCCGAGCCCGAGCAGGATGCTGGTGTCCCCGGACTCGGCCTCAAGGCGCGCTCCGGAGACCCGGGCGGTGGTCTGTGTGTCATCCAGGCGGTGCTCCAGGTCCAGCGAGCCCCACAGCGACAGGCCGTCTTTCTTCTTTGGGTTCGGGGCCGTCTCGGCCCGCATGCCCAGGGCGATGGCAAGGCGGTCTGCATCGGGATAGGAGACCCGTGCATTCACCGCATCCGTGAAGCGCTCGATGGATACGCTGGCATGTTCCAGGCGGAGCCTTGGGATGAGATGGTAGGTTGGTCGTTGCAGGCGCCGCCCGGCTTCTAGGGCCAGGGCATATACGGTGGCATCCACGCCCTGCTTCAGTGTCCCGCGCGTATCGGAGTCGAGGTCCAGGTCGTAGCGGCCCAGGGAGATGCTGCCCAAGACATATGTCTCTTCATTGTCCGTACAACCGCGGCACAGCTCCAGGGAGATATTGAGGCCCTGTACGTCGATGTCCCCGCCCTGTACCGGAGAAGATACGTCTGCAGTGCCGTCCAGGTACTGCAGGGTGGCCCAGGCTTCGGTGTTGTTGTTGAGGGTAAAGTGCTTGCCGGCCTCGGCCTGTACATAATCGAGGTCGTACTCGATCCCTACACTCGAACGGTCGAAGTCCTGCGAGCCGGTGTGCCCGGTGATCTTCAGCCAGGAAGGCTGTTGGGTGCGCGAGGCCGTGGGGACACGCTCGTGCAGCCCCAGTAATACGTTAGGAAGCGCTTCGTAGACGGCCGACCTCGGCGCATACTCCTCGATCATCATCGGCGGTGGGGTCGGTCCAGGGCCCGTGCCCGCTTCCCGGATAAAGTCCGCGGCCGAGAAGTCGCGGTCGGCGATGATGCCAGGGGTTGGATCACTGATCCTCCAGTTGGCCGGATCCGGGTCGCTGCGGTCCAGGACCCGCACGCCCTCGGTGCGGACCCGTACACCTGCTTCCTCGGTGGTGCGCACGTTGAAGGCACCGTTCGGCGCTACCGCACCTGGAACGACGCCCGTCGTGGCATCGTGCAGCGTCACGCCGTTGATGATGATCGTAGTGCCGCCTCCGTCGTTGATGATCCAGTCATCGCCGATCACCTGCCCCATCTGGCGCCCGTCGAGCTCCATGCTCACGGACAAGGCCGGATTCTCGCCGCTGGCCAGGATGGCAATCCCGGAGGCGGCACGCACGCTGCCCTGCGGACCGATGTGCACCGCACCGTCGCCCTCGACCTGCACCGCGGCCACTTCATCTTCATCTGCCACCACCGGTGCATTCACCTGCATCGCCTCGGGTTCCGGCTCGGAAGGCGGCGGGGATACTGGTTGTGGGGGTGGCGATGGCTCAAAGGTGGAGGGTGGAGATTCCTGAGTTTCCATCAGGTCACTTTCACGTGCGGTGCTGGAGAAAGAAAAGTCCCGGTCTTCGATGAGGTCTGCAGCACGGGCACCTATCGTCCAACTGGCCGGACTCGCCCCTGTATAGCTCTGCACATTGACGCCATTCGCCCGGATCCAGATGTTATAGGCGCCGTTGGGAACCGAAACCTCCTTGTAGCCAGTCGCCCCGTCGTGCAGCACGATGCCGTTGACCGCAATCGTGGTCTGCCCGCCGTCGTTGATGATCCAGTCACCGTCCCCGAGCACCTCGCTGAGCCGGGCTACTCCATTGGGGTTCAGGTCCACGCGCAGCTTCGGCTTGACGCCTCCCACATCGCCGGTCGCGAGGATGGCAATCCCCAAGGCCGAATCAATGCTTCCCATGTGGTTCTCAGTCACCGTTGTTGTGCCCGGATCATCTCCCCTGTTGATAACCACGCGCCCGCCGTTGGCCAAGAACACGCCTTCTGCCGCACTCGTGATTGGCCCGTTCACCGTCACCGTCTGCTGGCGGTAGCCCTCGGCATCCAGGGCTGCCATGCGCGATGGGACACCGGCACCGCTGACCGTGCCGACCCGCACCCCTTGGGCCTGGGTCCCTTCAGTCGTCAGGGTCCCGCCAACCGTGACGTCCATGGACCGCGTTGCTCCCGTACCAAAATGATAGGTGACCACGCCATGCGAGTTCTTCCCCTTCGTGGTCACGGAGGAATCTGTCTGTATATCGATGGTGATGTCGCCAGAGGTTTGATGGTTGGCAAAAACACCATAGGAGTAGGTTCCTGCAAGAGTTGGGTGCAGGGCCGTACCCTGCGTCTCAAGGGCATGACCTGTGAGGGTGATCGTGATGTCGCCTTCAGCATCGCTGTTTTGGTCCATTTGCTGATAGGCAAGAATACCGTGGCCTGTATATCCCTTCGTCGTGGTGCTGCCGTTCGTGAGAGTGATCGTAATATCACCATCGTCATCCGTGTTACTGTACCGAGTAGCATAAACGCCGAGCGTATCGCTGCCAGAATCGCTGCCAGCGGTGACCGTGCTGTCAGTGATGCCGATTGTGATGTCACCAGGGCCACCTTGCCGTAGTGCCCTGAAGCCATGACTTGCCATCGACGTGATGGTGACTTCATCTGCAGTAATCATGATGTCAGACCCGGTATAGGTCATGTCACTCATAACTCTATTGGTCTGTTCCACATAGATGCCTGGACTTGCACCATTGAAGACGGTCCCTGAATTCAGGTCTATTGTAATGTCGCCCTTGGCCCGATTCTGAACAAATACACCTCGACTGCCCGCTGTGGTGCCGGTCCCCGTGGTCGTAATCTCGGTGTCTTGCAGCGTGACCGTGACCGCACCGGTCGTTGTCCCTTCATGTTGGGCATGAACACCATCGGAGTAAGTAGTGGTCGTTGTGATGGTCGAGGGCGTGGTGGTCATCCCTTCCGTCTTTCCCTGAATGTCGATCGTGATGTCGCCGGTGCCGGTATGAATAGCCAACACTCCATGGGCAGCATTATTATTCGTGCCCGTAGTCGATATGCCGATCTTCGTGGCATCAATATCGATATCGCCGGTGCCGGTATGCTTGCCATAGATACCCTCTGCGCCGTCACCGGTGGTCGTGATCGTGACGGCTTCCACATCGATATCCATATCGCCGGTGCCGGTGTGTTCGCCATAGATACCTTCCGCCTGATCCCCCGTCGTCGAGATGGTGTTGTTCGTCGTGGAGCCGGTGACATCGATCGTGATGTCTGCAGACGTGGTCGTTGTCCCTCCGGCATGCACCGCCCTGATGCCATCCTCGCTACCGTCTTCCGTGGTGATGTTCACACCATCCAGATCGATGCTGATGGCCGTCGTCGAGCTGCTGCCTTGTGTGCACTCGACTCTTTTCCCGGCCGTGTGCGTGGTGGTGGTGGGACACTCCGCCATGACAGGGGCCGCCCGTTGTTCAGTACTCAGGCCAAGCGCAAGCAGCAGGACCAGAACAACCGTTTTTCCTGAGTGCCAGACCCCTAAAGGGCTGAGGT
>VXPJ01000138.1:7890-19744 GCA_009839635.1 Pseudomonadota bacterium | reverse complement strand
CGCCGCCGAGGTGATGGTGATGCCGCGCTCCTGTTCCTGTTCCATCCAGTCCATGACGGCTTCCCCGTCATGCACCTCGCCGATCTTGTGCGAGATGCCGGTGTAGAACAGGATGCGCTCGGTCGCCGTGGTCTTGCCGGCGTCAATGTGCGCCATGATCCCAATATTGCGATAGCGCGAGATCGGTGTTTTGCGTGGCACGATTAAGATTCCTGAATTTAAGGACTACCAGCGGTAGTGTGAAAATGCCTTGTTTGCTTCGGCCATGCGAAGCGTATCTTCGCGCTTCTTGATGGCTGCACCCTTTTGTGAGGAAGCGTCCATCAGCTCGCCTGCGAGCTTGTTGATCATGGATTTCTCGCCACGCTTTTTGGCCGCATCAACGATCCAGCGCATGGCCAGGGTGGTCTGTCGCACCGGGCGTACTTCAACCGGCACCTGGTAGGTCGCACCGCCCACGCGCCTAGACTTGACCTCGACGAACGGGCGTACGTTCTCGATCGCCTTCTTGAAGATCTGGATACCTTCCTGTCCGCTCTTGCGCTGCACGTTGTCAAACGCCTGGTAGAGGATTTTCTCGGCCACCGACTTCTTGCCGTTTTTCATCAGCATGTTGACGAACTTCGCCACCAGCTGGTCCCCGTACTTGGGGTCATCCAGGATCTTGCGCCGGGGAACTTCTCTTCTGCGGGACATGGCTAGACGACTTCAGTGAATGGGGCAACTATGACTTGGGTTTCTTGGCGCCGTATTTCGAACGGGCCTGCATGCGGTCCTGCACGCCCTGGGTGTCCAGGCTGCCGCGAACCGTGTGATAACGCACCCCGGGCAGGTCCTTGACACGGCCGCCCCGGATAAGGACCACCGAGTGCTCCTGCAGGTTGTGGCCTTCGCCACCGATGTAACTGGTCACTTCAAATCCGTTGGTCAGGCGTACGCGGGCCACCTTGCGCAGTGCCGAGTTCGGCTTCTTGGGTGTGGTTGTGTAGACGCGCGTGCACACGCCGCGTTTTTGCGGGCAGCTGGCAAGCGCGGGGACGTTGCTTTTCTCCACCTTGCGCTTGCGCGGTTTTCGCACCAGTTGATTGATTGTAGTCATAAATTTTCGATACCTAAAACAAACAACAGGCCGATGAAACATCGGCCTGTGTTAGCCGCGAAATTGTAAAAACCATCCGACATGCTGTCAAGCAAGGGTTTCGGTCATTCGGCGCTTCCTCCGACCCCGACTTCCTCGCTCTTTTCGCCCGCCGCAGAAAGCTCCTCGGCCAGGGCCGCCTCGACCTGCTCGTCGGACGTTGCCTCACCTTCCTCCAGCTCAACGGTTTCCATCTCCGCCAGCGCATCGCGGCGGCGGCCTTCATGGTAGGCGAGACCCGTGCCCGCCGGGATCAGCCGCCCGACAATCACGTTTTCCTTCAGTCCGCGCAGCATGTCCTTGGAGCCGCGCACGGATGCTTCGGTCAGCACCCGCGTGGTTTCCTGGAAGGAGGCTGCCGAGATGAACGACTCGGTCACCAGCGATGCCTTGGTCACGCCCAGCAGTACCGGCTCGAACTTGGCCGGCTCCTTGTCGTCGGCTTCCATTTTCTCGTTGATCTCGAGGGCGCGTGATCTCTCCACCTGCTCGCCCTGCAGGAAATTTGTATCGCCGGGTTCGGTAATCTCCGCCTTGCGAAGCATCTGCCGGGTAATCACCTCGATATGCTTGTCATCAATGTCCACACCCTGCAGCCTGTAGACGTCCTGGATTTCCTTGACCAGGTACTCGGCCAACTCGGTCACCCCGAGCAGGCGCAGGATATCGTGCAGGCTCAGCTCACCATCCACGATGACCTCGCCCTTCTCCACGTACTCGCCTTCGAATACGTTGATCTGCCGCCATTTCGGGATCAGCACTTCCTTGGATTCACCGTCCTCGTTGGTGATCACCAGACGCTCCTTGCCCTTGGTGTCCTTGCCGAAGGAGACGATGCCGGTCTGTTCAGCAAGCACCGCAGCTTCCTTGGGCTTGCGCGCCTCGAACAGGTCGGCCACCCGCGGCAGACCGCCGGTGATATCGCGGGTCTTCGAGGACTCCTGCGGGATCCGTGCGATGATGTCGCCCACGCCGACGGTATCGCCGTCGGACAGGCTGATGATCGCACCGGGGTGCAGCGTGTAGTGGGCCGGTTTCTCGGTGCCGGGGAACTTCAGGGGCTTGCCCTTGGCATCCAGCAGGTTGACGGCCGGTCGCAGATCCTTGCCGGCTGCAGGGCGGCTTCTCGGGTCCAGTACGATGGCGGAACTCAGGCCGGTGACCTTGTCCGCGAACATGTTGACCGTGACCCCGTCTGCGAAATCGACCAGCTGGATCTTGCCGCCGACCTCGGTGATGATGGGACGGATATGCGGGTCCCAGGTCGCGACCGTCTGCCCGGTCTCCACCGCATCCCCGTTGTTCACGGAGATCGATGCCCCGTAGCTGATCTTATAGCGTTCCTTCTCGCGGCCCTGTTCATCGACAACGCTCAGCTCACCGGATCGGGATACCGCAACATTGTGCCCATCCTTGTGCTGCACCAGCTTCACATGGTGCATGCTGATCGTGCCGGCAGATTTCACCGTGATGCCGCTGGTGGAAGCCGCACGGTTGGCCGCACCACCAATGTGGAACGTACGCATGGTCAACTGGGTGCCGGGCTCACCGATCGACTGGGCGGCAATCACGCCGACGGCCTCGCCGATATTGACGAGGTGACCGCGGGCCAAATCCCGTCCATAGCAGTTCGAGCAGACCCCGTAGCGGGTCTCGCAGTTGATCGGGGTACGCACCTTGATCTCGTCCACGCCGAGATCCTCGAATTTCTTGCACCAGCCCTCATCCAGCAGGGTGCCGGCCGGGATCAGTACCTTCTTGCCCTTGGCATCCATGACGTCTTCGGCCACCACGCGACCGAGCACCCGGCTTTGCAGGGTCTGCACGACATCGCCGCCCTCGATCACGGGCTTCATTACCATGCCCTCGGTCGTTCCGCAGTCCTGCTCGGTGACCACTAGGTCCTGGGCCACGTCCACCAGGCGCCGCGTCAGGTAGCCTGAGTTGGCGGTCTTGAGCGCGGTGTCGGCGAGTCCCTTGCGCGCACCGTGCGTGGAGATGAAGTACTGCAATACGTTCAGGCCCTCGCGGAAGTTCGCGGTGATGGGCGTCTCGATGATCGAGCCGTCCGGCTTGGCCATCAGGCCGCGCATACCTGCCAGCTGGCGGATCTGGGCGGCGGAACCCCGCGCCCCGGAGTCGGCCATCATGTAGATGGAGTTGAACGATTTCTGTGTAATCGGCTTGCCTTCAGCATCCTCGACCTCTTCGTTGCCGAGCCGGCTCATCATGGCCTGGGCCACCTGTTCGTTGGTATGCGACCAGATGTCGATGACCTTGTTGTAACGCTCTTCCTTGGTCACCAGGCCGGAGGCGTACTGGGAGGCGATTTCCTCGACCTCCTTCTCCGCTTCGCCGAGGATCGACTGCTTCTCTTCTGGGATGACCATGTCATCGGCACAGAAGGAGATGCCGGCGCGGGTGGCGAAATTAAAGCCCGTGTACATCAGTTTGTCCGCCAGGATCACGGTATCCTTGAGGCCGGTGCGACGGTAACACTCATCGATCAGCGACGAGATGGCGCGCTTGTCCATGTCCCGGTTGACCAGCGCAAACGGCATGCCTTCCGGCAGTACCTTGGAGAGAATTGCACGCCCGACGGTTGTTTCCGCGACACGACGCACGACTTCCGTGCTGCCGTCTTCGGCTTCCTCAACGTCCCTGACCCGGATGTTCACCTTGGCATGCAGACTGACCGCACCGTTGTCATAGGCGCGCTGTGCTTCCTCGATGTCGGCAAATGACATGCCGGCGCCTTTCTCATTCACCTTTTCACGTGTCAGGTAGTACAGGCCGAGCACGATGTCCTGGGATGGCACGATGATCGGGCTGCCGTTGGCCGGCGAAAGCACGTTGTTGGTCGACATGATCAACGCACGGCTTTCCAGCTGCGCCTCGACCGACAACGGCACGTGTACGGCCATCTGGTCGCCGTCAAAATCGGCGTTGAACGCGGTGCATACCAGCGGATGCAGCTGGATGGCCTTACCTTCGATCAGGATCGGCTCAAATGCCTGGATGCCGAGGCGGTGCAGTGTCGGTGCGCGGTTCAGCAGCACCGGGTGCTCGCGGATGACTTCCTCGAGGATGTCCCAGACTTCGGGACCTTCCTTCTCGACCACCTTCTTGCAGGCCTTGATGGTCGGGGCGATTCCGCACATATGCAGCTTGCTGAAGATGAACGGCTTGAACAGTTCGAGTGCCATCTTCTTGGGCAGGCCGCACTGGTGCAGTTTCAGGGTGGGCCCGACCACGATCACCGAGCGCCCGGAATAATCCACGCGCTTGCCGAGCAGGTTCTGCCGGAAGCGGCCCTGCTTGCCCTTGATCATGTCTGCCAGGGACTTCAGCGCACGCCGGTTGGTGCCGGTAATCGCCCGGCCGCGCCGGCCGTTGTCCAGCAGCGCATCGACGGCTTCCTGCAGCATGCGCTTTTCGTTGCGCACGATGATGTCCGGTGCATTCAGCTCGAGCAGGCGTTTCAGGCGGTTGTTGCGGTTGATGGCCCGGCGGTACAGGTCGTTGAGATCCGAGGTGGCAAATCGGCCACCGTCCAGGTGCACCAGCGGACGCAGGTCCGGCGGCAGCACCGGCAGGACGGTCAGCACCATCCATTCCGGCTTGTTGCCGGACTCGATGAAATTCTCGGCCAAGCGTAGACGCTTGGACAGGCGCTTGAGTTTCGCCTCCGAACGGGTCTCGGTGATTTCCTGGCGAAGATCGGCCACTTCCTGTTCCAGGTCCACCTGCTTGAGCAGCTCATAGATGGCTTCTGCCCCCATGCGTGCATCAAACTCGTCGCCGTAGGTCTCGATCGCTTCCAGGAAGGCTTCATCGGAGAGCAGTTGCTTGTGCTCAAGCCCGGTCATGCCCGGGTCGATGACGATGAAGGCCTCGAAATAAAGTACGCGCTCGACATCGCGCAGGGTCATGTCCAGCAACAGGCCGATGCGAGACGGTAGCGATTTCAAAAACCAGATGTGGGCCACCGGACTGGCCAGCTCGATGTGGCCCATGCGTTCGCGACGCACCTTGGTCAGCGTGACCTCGACGCCGCATTTCTCGCAGACCACCCCACGGTGCTTGAGGCGCTTGTACTTGCCGCACAGGCACTCATAGTCCTTGATCGGCCCGAAAATCTTTGCGCAGAACAATCCGTCACGTTCCGGCTTGAAGGTACGGTAGTTGATGGTCTCGGGCTTCTTGACCTCGCCGTACGACCAGGAGCGGATCATGTCAGGAGAGGCCAGGCCGATGCGGATGGCATCGAAATCGACTACTTCACCCTGATTTCTTAGCAAACTTATCAAGTCTTTCATAAGATCTTCCCCGGCCCTGATCAGGCTTCCTGTTCAAAATCGATGTTCAGACCCAGCGAGCGAATCTCCTTCATCAGCACGTTGAAGGATTCGGGCATGCTGGCATCGATGCTGTGATTGCTGTCGACGATGTTCTTGTACATCTTGTTGCGGCCCATGACGTCGTCGGACTTGACGGTGAGCATTTCCTGGAGGGTGTACGAAGCCCCGTAGGCCTCCAGTGCCCAGACCTCCATCTCGCCGAAGCGCTGGCCGCCAAACTGCGCCTTGCCACCCAGCGGCTGCTGGGTCACCAGGCTGTACGGCCCGGTCGAGCGCGCATGCATCTTGTCGTCCACCAGGTGGTTGAGTTTCAGCATGTACATGTAGCCCACGGTGATCTTGCGGTCGAAGCGCTCACCGGTGCGCCCGTCCCACAGGTACGTCTGCCCGTCCTCCGGCAATTCCGCCAGTTCCAGCATGCGCTTGATCTCGAACTCCTGAGCACCGTCAAACACCGGTGTCGCCACAGGCACCCCCTTGCGCAGGTTCCCGGCGAGGTTTTCGATCTCCTCGTCAGTGAACTCGGTCAGCTTCACCGAGATGCCCTCATCCTTGTTATAAACTTCATTCAGGAAACTTCTCAACTCCTTGACTTTTCCAGAGTTATCCAGGATGTGGCCGATCTTCAGGCCGAGCCCCTTGGCCGCCCATCCCAGGTGTGTCTCAAGCACCTGGCCGACGTTCATACGCGAGGGAACCCCAAGCGGGTTCAACACGATATCCACTGGCGTGCCATCCTCCATGTGCGGCATGTCCTCGACCGGCACGATCATGGACACCACGCCCTTGTTGCCGTGGCGCCCGGCGACCTTGTCGCCCGGCTGCATGCGCCGCTTGACCGCGAGGTAGACCTTGACCATCTTCAGGACCCCCGGGGCCAGATCGTCGCCCGCGGTGATCTTTTCCTTCTTCTCTTCCAGGCGTTTCTCAAAGGACTCGCGCTGGCTTTTCAGCTGTCCGGAAAGTTTTTCCAACTGAGCCGTGACTTTCTCGGTGCGCATGCGGATCTCGAACCAGCGGTCGCGGTCAAGTGCTTCCAGGTAGGTCTTGGTGACCTTGGCGCCGGCCTTCAGCCCTTCCGGCCCGCCCTCTGAAACCTGTCCGGTAATCAGGCGCGCGACCCGGCTATAGATGTCGTCCTCGTAAATTCGCAGCTGGTCGTTCAGGTCCTTTTTCACCTGGTCGATTTCAGCTTCCTCGATCTGCAGTGCGCGCTTGTCCTTGCTCACGCCATCACGGGTGAACACCCGCACGTCGATGACGGTGCCTTCCATGCCCGACGGCACGCGAAGCGAGGTGTCTTTTACGTCCGAGGCCTTCTCGCCGAAGATCGCGCGCAGCAGTTTTTCTTCAGGGGTCAGCTGGGTCTCGCCCTTCGGGGTGACCTTGCCGACCAGGATGTCGCTGGGCCGTACCTCGGCACCCACGTACACGATCCCCGAGTCATCCAGCTTGGCCAGCAGGCTCTCGCTGACGTTGGGAATATCTGCGGTGATTTCCTCGGCACCCAGTTTCGTATCCCGTGCAAAACAGCTGAGCTCCTCGATATGGATGGTCGTGAACCGGTCCTCTTCGACGACACGCTCTGAGATCAGCACGGAATCCTCGAAGTTGTAGCCGTTCCACGGCATGAAGGCGACCAGCACGTTCTGTCCGAGCGCGAGTTCGCCGAGGTCCGTCGACGGCCCGTCGGCCAGCACGTCCCCTTGAGCAATCATGTCTCCCGGGCGCACCAGCGGTCGCTGGTTGATACACGTGTTCTGGTTGGAGCGCGTGTACTTGGTCAGGTTGTAGATGTCGACCCCAGGCTCACCGGCCTCCGCCTCGTCATCGTTGACCCGCACCACGATCCTGCCGGCATCCACGGTGTCCACCACGCCGCCGCGCCTTGACACCAGGGCCGCACCCGAATCGATCGCCACGACGCGCTCGATGCCCGTGCCGACCAGGGGTTTTTCTGCGATCAGGGTGGGCACCGCCTGGCGCTGCATGTTCGATCCCATCAGTGCGCGGTTGGCATCGTCGTGCTCCAGGAACGGAATCAAGGATGCCGCGACCGAGACGATCTGCTTGGGCGAGACGTCCATGTATTCAACCTCTTCACTGGGCACCAGCGAAAACTCGTTTCGATGGCGCACTGAAACCAGCCCGTCCAGGAACCGGCCCCGCTTGTCCAGCCGGGCATTGGCCTGGGCAATGGTGAACTGGCCTTCCTCGATGGCAGACAGGTATTCGATGTCGTCAGTGACCTTGCCCTTGACCACCTTGCGGTACGGCGTCTCCAGGAAGCCGTAATCGTTGGTGCGGGCAAAAATGGCCAGCGAGTTGATCAGTCCGATGTTCGGTCCCTCCGGGGTCTCGATCGGGCAGACCCGCCCGTAATGGGTCGGATGCACATCGCGAACCTCGAATCCCGCACGCTCGCGGGTCAGCCCGCCCGGGCCGAGAGCAGATATCCTGCGCTTATGGGTAATCTCTGAAAGCGGGTTGTTCTGGTCCATGAACTGCGAAAGCTGGCTGGAACCAAAGAACTCCTTGATGGCCGCAGCAACCGGCTTGGCATTGATCATCTCCTGGGGCATGAGCCCTTCGGACTCGGCCAGTGTGAGGCGCTCCTTGACGGCGCGCTCTACACGCACGAGACCCACCCGAAAGGCATTCTCGACCATTTCCCCGACACAGCGCACGCGCCGGTTGCCGAGATGGTCGATGTCATCCACCATGCCCTTGCCGTTGGGGATGTCGATCAGGGTGCGCATGACATCGAGGATGTCTTCCTTGCTCAGGGTTCCCTCACCGGAGGTCTCCTCCCGGCCCACACGCCGGTTGAACTTCATGCGGCCCACCGGAGACAGGTTGTAGCGCTCCGGCACGAAAAACAGGTTCTGGAACAGGTTCTGCGCCGCATCCTTGGTCGGCGGCTCACCCGGTCGCATCATGCGGTAGATTTCCACCTGGGCTTCAAGCTCGTTGGTGGTGGTGTCGATCGCAAGCGTAGAGGTAATGTACGGGCGCCGATCGATGTCGTTGGTGTACAGCAACTCCAGCACATCGACGGAGGACTCCAGGATCCTCTCGACGTTCTCCTCGGTCAGCTCGTCATTGGCTCGGCACACCAGCTCGCCGGTCTCCGTGTCCACCAGGTCACGGGCCAGCACCTTGCCGAGCAGGTAATCCACCGGCACATCGAGTTTCTTGATGTTCGCCTTCTCGATCTGGCGCACGTGACGCACGGTGATGCGCCGGCCGGCCTCGACGATCACCTTGCCGCCTGCGCGGATCTCGAATGGTGCAATCTCGCCTCGCAGACGCTCAGGGATTAGGTCCAGAATAAAGCCATTGTCAGTGATGTGTACCGTGTTGGTATCGAAGAAAATGGAGAGAATCTCCTCGCTGCTGAAGCCCAGGGCCCGCAGCAGGATGGTGGCCGGAAGCTTGCGGCGCCGGTCGATGCGCACGAACAGGCAGTCCTTGTGATCGAACTCGAAATCCAGCCATGAACCGCGGTAGGGAATCACCCGGGCCGAGTGCAACAGCTTGCCCGAGGAATGGGTCTTGCCCTTGTCATGATCGAAGAATACTCCCGGGGAGCGGTGCAGCTGAGAGACGATGACGCGTTCCGTGCCATTGATGACGAAGGCCCCGGTATCGGTCATCAGCGGCAGCTCGCCCATGTAGACTTCCTGCTCCTTGACGTCCTTGACCTTCTTGGTGTTGGCCGGGGCTTCCTTGTCGTAGATGACCAGGCGCAGCAGGACTTTCAGCGGCGCGTGGTAGGTCAGGCTCCTAAGCTGGCATTCCTTGACCTCGAACGGAGGCACCTCAAGGCGGTAGCTGACATACTGGAGCTCGACGTTGCCCGAGTAACTGACGATGGGAAACACCGACTGGAACACGCCGTGCAGGCCTTCGTCCAGGCGGTCGGCCTCCGGCTTGTGGTCCTGCAGGAATCGCCGGTACGAGGCCAGCTGGATTTGCAGCAGGTAAGGCGAGGTCAGGATTTCCGGGCGCTTGCCAAAATCCTTGCGAATTCGTTTCTTGCTAGTGTAGCTGTATGCCATCGAGATCACCCCATTGTCAAAACGCGCATGCAAAAGGACCCGACAGCATCGGCAGATACTGGCTGGTCCGTCTCGGGATTGGATAGAGCAACGATTACTTGAGCTCTACGGTCGCACCGGCTTCTTCAAGTTGCCCCTTGATTTCTTCGGCTCCTTCTTTGGCCACGGCCTCCTTGAGCGTGGAAGGCACGCCTTCCACCATGTCCTTGGCCTCCTTGAGACCCAGCCCGGTAATGGCGCGCACTACCTTGATGACGGCAATCTTGTTGTCGCCAAAGCTGGTCATGACCACATCGAACTCGGTTTTCTCGGCTTCGGTCGCAGCCGCGCCGTCGGCCACTGCTGCAGGTGCGGCTACCGCAGCCGCAGACACTCCGAACTTCTCCTCCATGGCCGAAACCAGGTCAACCACTTCCATTACGCTCATTGACGAGATCGTCTCAAGAATATCTTCTTTCGTAACTGCCATTTTCATCTCCTAGTCAAGTCAAACCCAGATTCTTTGAGCCCGAAGGCCCCACACAACACCCCGCTAGAGCTAACCAGCCGCTTCTTTCTGGTCACGCACGGCCGCCACGGTTCGAACCAGTGTCCCGTGGGGCGCTGCCAGGGTGCGTACAAATTTCTCGATCGGTGCCTTCATCACCGCCATCAGCAGTGCGATGGCCTGTTCCTTGTTCGGCAGGCTGGAGAGCTTCTCCAGCGCAGAGGCCTCGAGAAGTTCGCCGTCCACGGCGATCATTCTCACGGCCAGTAATTCATTGTCCTCGGTGAAGTCCTTGACCAGGCGTGCTGCTGAACCCGGGTCCTCCTGGGAGAACATCAGCATCAGCGGCCCGGAAAGCTCCTTGCTCATGCATTCATAGGACGTCCCTTCCAGTGCACGCCGTGCCAGCGTGTTCTTGATCACCCGCAAGTAGACACCCTGCTCGCGTGCCTGCGCGCGAAGCCCGGTGAGCTCGCTGACGGTCAGGCCGCGATACTCGGCGGCGATCACGGAATGTGCACTCGCGGCCACCTGCGCGACTTCACTCACGACCTCTTTCTTTTGCTCAATTCGTAATGCCATGGCAACGTTCCCTAAGACGAACTCCGTTTCGCAACCCGTTTAGGCCAGTGTGGCCTGATCCACCTGCACCCCGGGGCCCATGGTGGATGAAACGGTCACCTTCTTGATGTAAATCCCCTTGGCGGATGCGGGCTTGGCCTTGACCAGGTCTGCCAGCAGTGCGCTGAGGTTTTCCTCTAGTGCCTTCGCCTCGAACGTGGCCTTGCCGATCGTGCAGTGGATCAGCCCGGCCCGGTCCGTCTTGAACCGCACCTGGCCCGCCTTGACGTTCTCCACGGCAGCCGCCACATTGGGCGTGACGGTTCCGACCTTGGGGTTTGGCATCAGTCCGCGCGGCCCCAGGATCTGTCCCAGCTTCCCGACCACCTTCATGGTGTCCGGCGTGGCGATGGCCACATCAAAATCGATCTGCCCCTGCTTGACCTGCTCCGCCAGATCGTCCAGGCCGACCAGATCGGCCCCGGCGGATTTCGCAGCCTCGGCCTGCTGGCCCTCGGCAAACACGGCCACCCGGACCTTCTTTCCCGTACCATGCGGCAGCACGGTAGAGCCCCGCACGACCTGATCCGATTTTCTCGGGTCCACGCCGAGCTTCACGCAGACATCCACGGTCTCCTCGAAACGGGCGCCTGCGCAGTCCTTGACCAGTTGCAGCCCCTCGCCCGGAGGGAAGACCTTGCCCTCTCCAATCTTCTCGCGTGAGGCACGAATTTTCTTGCCCGGTTTCGCCATGCTCCTATACCCCTTCCACTTCTAGGCCCATGCTGCGGGCACTGCCTGCAATCGTTCGAACGGCCGCATCCATGTCCGCGGCCGTGATGTCCGGCATTTTCACCTTGGCAATCTCCTCGAGCTGCGCGCGGTTGACCTTGCCGACCTTTTCCGTATTCGGGCGTCCGCTGCCCTTGTCCAGCTTGGCCGCCTTTCTCAAAAGCACCGAGGCCGGCGGGGTCTTGGTGATGAAGGTGAAACTGCGGTCGTTGAAGACCTCGATCACCACAGGCACGGGCATGCCCTTCTCGATGCCCTGGGTCTGGGCATTGAATTCCTTGCAGAAATCCATGATGTTGACGCCGTGCTGCCCCAGCGCAGGGCCGACCGGCGGGCTGGGATTGGCATCGCCTGCAGGGACCTGCAGCTTGATGAACGCTTCTGTCTTTTTCGCCATGGTTCTCTTTCGTCCTTGCTAACCTTTAAGCTTTCTCGCACTGACCGATACCCAACT
>VXPJ01000138.1:0-7880 GCA_009839635.1 Pseudomonadota bacterium | reverse complement strand
GCGTGGAGCGCCCAAAGATCTGGACGGCCACGAGCATGCGGCTCTTCTCGTAATTCACTTCCTCGACAACCCCGTTGAAGTCGTTGAACGGTCCGTCGGTGACACGAACCACCTCGCCGGGCTCGAACAGCACCTTGGGCTTGGGCTGGTCCACCCCTTCCTGCATGCGCTCCTTGATGTTCTGTGCTTCTTTCTCGGTGATCGGGGCCGGCTTTTCGGTGGAGCCGCCAATGAAGCCGAGCACCTTGGGGCAATCCTTGACCAGGTGCCAGGTGTCATCGTTCATTTCCATCTTCATCAAAACGTAACCCGGGAAGAATTTCCGTTCGCTGCGCCTTTTCTGGCCTTCGCGCATCTCCACGACTTCCTCAACCGGTACCAGGATCTCGCCAAACTTGTCCTGCATCTCGAACCGTTCGATCCGCTCCGCCAATGAGCGCTTGACCTGGTGTTCAAACCCGGAGTACGCATGCACGACATACCAACGCATTGCCATCAGTCCGCCCCTACCTGATCACAAGCTGGATCAGGGAACTCAGCCCGCGATCCACAAGCCATAAAAACAACGCAAGGATGATGACCACCACGAGTACCACAAGCGTGGTCTGCAGGGTCTCGATCCGCGTCGGCCACACCATCTTGCGCACCTCGGTGCGCGCATCCTGCATGAAGCCTGCGAACGAGCGGCCACGCTCGGTCGTCAGGGAAATCCCGGCCGCCACGACCACGGCCGCGACAATCGTCAGCACGCGGTACAGCAGTGCCAGGTCCGCAAAGACATAGAACGCGAGCACGCTGGCAGCCAGTATCGTGCCCGATACCGCCAGTTTCAGGGTGTCCACGCCGCTCATGGTGGCGTCAGGTTTTGCTGCCATGTCCTGCCTAGAATTCCTGCCTGATCGATGTGTAGCCCCGGGCCGCATCCGTCATTGGCAGGCCAGGAGGGAATCGAACCCCCAACCTGCGGTTTTGGAGACCGCCGCTCTGCCAATTGAGCTACTGGCCTTCACTCAGTGCGCTAGCAATTGCCAAACACGGCACTATAGCGTTATTTCAGGTTTTTTGGAACCAATTTTTTGGAATTTTGCCGCCCTCAAACGGGCTGTAACACGGTGTGGCAGCGATGTGTACAGGTCAGCCCGACCGTAGCCACACATCGTAACACGGCCAAGTACCATGCAGTGGTGCGTTCAATCGAGCAGAAGGGCCAGCTCTTTAAGGTCAACGTACGTATTGGCAGCCAGCTGACCAACAGAGGCCGTAGCCGCCTGGTTCGGTTCTCCCAGATGATCGAGCACAAGGCAGGCGCCGCTGAAATCATGGGCCTGGGTGTACTGGTTGGTGGTCACGACCGTCTTGAGCCCGGCCCCCAGGGAAGCGCGCAGCCCGTTCTCTGAATCCTCGATCGCTAGGCATGAGCCGGGATCGGCCCCCATGGCCTTCAGGGCATACTCGTAAATATCTGGTGCGGGTTTTTTCCGGGGCACCACGTTCCCCGCTGCAATGACATCAAACCAGCCGGGAGCCGCCGCATCCAGGCTGGTCTCCAGGAGGATCGTGACGTTGCTGGCCGTGGTCGTGGTAGCAATCCCCAGGTGCACCCCTGCTTCACGTGCCTCCTGCACCAAGCGCTTCACGCCGGGGCGCAACGGGATACACCCAGACAGCAAGGTCTCATGGAATTTTTCTGTCTTTGCCTGATGCAGGTCAGCAATGAACTCCGTCAGGCGGTCCAGTTTGGGAAAGGCAGGCGAGTACTGGTCGATGAAGTACCGGATGCGCTCCTTGCCGCCGGTCACCGACAGCAGGTCGCCATACAGGAGGCGTGACCAGTACCAGTTCAGCCCCGCCTTGCGGAAGGCATAGTTGAATGCCTGGCGATGGATTTCCTCGGTCTCGGCAATCGTGCCGTCCAGATCGAATATCAGGGCAGCCAGTTTCATGGTGCCGGCAGGTTATGGTGACCGATCAGGCTAGGCCCGGAGGATCGACGGGCTCATCACGTCACGCCTGTCGCTACCAGCTGTAGCGCGCGCGGGCGTAGTAGAACCCGCCCGAGTATCCCATTGGTGAGGATTCGGGATACTTGGAACCCAAGTTCTCGGCGAACTCGTTCCTGTCCGGGAAGTTGTCGAAGATATTCTCCGCGCCGGCGCTCAACTCGAATCCGTTGGGCACCCGGTAACTCACCTCAACGTCCAGCGTGAACTCCTCGTCCGGTTCAATGATGAAATCTGCACTGTCTGCGTGAAACTCATCGTAGCCGTCAAAGAAATTCACTCGTGCGAAACCGCCCCAGCGACTCTGGTCATGTCGAAGCGTCACGTTGAAGCGAAGATCCGGCAGTGCGTCTTCCAGTTGCCGGATGCGCTGCTCTCCGATGAACTCCGGATTGTGGCTAGTGACTTCGGTGTCATTGTAGTTGCCCACAAGGGCAAGCTCGGTCTTGCCGCCATGCAGCAGGGGCAGCCTGTCCGTCACATCGAAGCTTGCCACAAGGTCGATGCCGCGGGTGCGCGTATCGAACCCGTTGCCGAAAAAGCGGAAATTACTCACGTCGGTGGCAGGAAAACATCCACTTGCACCGATCGCCGCTTTCTGTGCAGCACTCAGCGTTTTGTCCTCGGACAGGCCAAGCCGATCATCCACCTCGATGTTGTACATATCCACGGTGAGCGAGATGGAGTGCATCTGCAGGCCAAAGCCTGCCGTGTACGTGACGGACTCCTCGGCATCGAGCCTCTGTGCTCCCACCGTTGCGGCTTCCGGGCATTTCGAGGGGATCGTGCCCCGCTGCGTCAACTGGTTTCTGCCTTGCGAATCCAGGATAAACGCGGTGGTTACATTGGCGACATTCTCCTGCCCCACCGTCGGGACGCGAAAGCCTGTGCCGACCGAACCACGCAGACTGACGGTTTCCGTGGCCTTGAGGATTGCGCCGATCTTGAAGTCCTCGGTCGTGTCGTAATCCTCGTGATCCTCGATACGACCCATCACGGCGACGGTGAGCGCATCCGTGAGGTCTGCTTCGAACTCGACATAGGTGGCAATGTTGGATCTGTCCCACTTGCCTGCCGCAGCCACAGGGGAGAATCCCGAAAACCCGTTGGCACCGACTCCGGTATCCGGAATCTGCCCGTCCACCCATGAAGCTTCCTCGCCCGCCTTCACCTCGAACTGCTCTTCGCGCCATTCAACCCCGAAGGCGGTGTACAGGGGGGATGCCAGGGATGCCATCTCGATCGCACGGGTCATGTCCAGGCTCAGGGTCTGGTCGGTCTGCGTATAGCTGCCCAGGCTGAATTGCGTCGGGGTCGCAAGCCCCAGGCTCGCATTGATGGTGTTGAGGATGGTGAAATCCACCTCGCTCTCGCCAATCGAGTAGCTGGCATCGTAGGTCAAGCCCGAATCCAACACTCCGCGAACACCGGCCACGCCCGAGGCGTCGCTGACCTCGGCTCCGAACTTGGGTGTGAATCCGCCCGGGAAACGCTCGTTGAAGAAACATCCCGGGTACGGCGTCCAGTCAAACTGTTCGCTCGCATCCGTCACCCGGATACGTTCGGATGGATTGGCATATCCCGGACAGCCCGGGGCAAGCGGCAGGCGAAAGTTTGCCTGGCCATCCTCTTCACCGACGAACACGCCGGTGCGGGTATTCGGATTGCGGAAGAAAAAGCCACCCTCGGTCTCGCGCTCCGAAGTGTTGCCGAACGCGTAAAGTTCGGACTGCTCGCTGAACTTTACTGCGGAATTCAGGAACACGGTGTAATCATCATCGACATCGGGCTGGCCCCAGACCTGGGTATACGGCTGGCGAACGAAGGTATTGCCGCTGTCGATCAGGGCTTGTGCATCGGCACGCTGCACGCTGCGGGACGTGGGCCCCATCTCGTGCCACTGAGCACTGATGTTGGCAAAGCCGTCAGCACCGAGCGGAATCCCCAGGTTGCCGGCGACCCGGTACTCATCGCCATCGCCCGTATAGGTCTGGCCCCACTGCGCTTCAAGGGCGCCGCCCTGCGGACGATCCTTGAGCACAAAGTTGATCACGCCCGCGATAGCATCGGAACCGTACTGTGCGGAGGCCGTGTCACGCAGTACCTCGACGCGCTTCAGGGCAATTGCAGGGATGACGCTGATGTCGGGCCCCTGCGCGCCTTCCGAGACACCGTTGCCAAGCCAAGAGATGACTGCGGCACGGTGGCGCCGCTTACCGTTCACCAGTACTAGCGTCTGGTCGGCAGCAAGCCCACGCAGGTTGGCCGGGCGAATGAAGGTTGCAGCGTCGCTGATCGGCTGGGTACCGACATTGTAGGACGGCACCAACTTGCGCATCAGTTCCGGCACTTGGGTCGTCCCCTGGTTGTTGAGATCCTCCGTGCTGATAATGTCTACCGCCGAGGGCGTATCCACAGCGGAGCGGTCCGGCCGCCTCGAGCCAATCACATTGATTTTGCGAAGATCGATAGATTTCTCTACATACTCCTCGGCATGCAGACCTGCTGGCACATATAATAAGGCTGCAAAAAGCACTCCTACCACACTGGACAGGATAATAGCAGCAGGCCTAGAACCCATATCAATCACCTCCTGCCAATTACATGAATTCTCAGGGACTATCTATCGCGGCTCGCACCCAAGAGTAGCACAAACAGCCCCGCTACTGTTCCAATCAGTTGTCGAGCACTACTCTTATAATCACCTCTTACTATGATGCGAACCATGCAATGAGGCCAGTCCAAATGGCAGATAGCACAATGCACACTCTCTCTATACTTGTATGGTTTACTCAGGAAAACCAATTGAGAGAATCTCTCTGTGCAACGTGCTTATTTCACGAAACTTCTTATGATTCTTTAGTCGTTGAATATCAAATTTGAAGCAAATCTTGATATCTTTCTGTGATAAGTAATTACTGTGAATGAGTGCTTCCCTGATCTGATCCGTTAAATCAGAATACTCACGCTCATTAGGATCTAAGCTACGTAATAGGAAATTTTGATAACAGACCTCAATGATAGGTTCTACTTGTGACTGGATATCCTCTGCAATTTTTAGAATATTTCTAATTTTATATCCAAATATTTCCTCTGTTCTGACATGTATATGGCCATTAGCGTGAGCCATTTCATTGCGGTCGTTCACTAACGCCCCATAAGTACCAACCTTACTGTTATCACACCCTAGAAGTTTTAATAAACGAAAGACACTACCTTCTGGCACTTTACTAAATTCGAACGGCGATGCAGCATGTAGAAAACAATTCTCATTATCCTTACTGAATCCAATTACACCTTTTCTGAAATCATCTAATCGCTCACGTCTGATCTGCCATATTTTGAAATAAATAAAGCCCATCGCAAGCATGTGATAGGCAAAATAGGCAAACTGATATTTTTGTTTGTTGTAGTTAATTTCAAAGGCACTCCATAGAAAAGTGATGTAGTCACTTTCGCTAGGGGCCTGAAAAGAAAGTGGCAAGTAATCGCTAAACTCGAAAGCCTCATAGATAGATTACGACGATGTGTTTTCTTCCCAAATACGAGCAATAGTAGACTGAATTTTCTTTTCAAACTTCTCAACAAGCTTGTAGTTAGCATCTACAAGGGCTTCCTCAACTTCAATCTCTGCCACAATTTCTTTTTGCATCTCTAGGGATGGAAGGGGAATTTGTATTCTCTCAAAATTACTTTTTGTGATATGGACAAGGCCTACTCCTCCATGAAGATTCTCTTCCACCACAGAGACAGCCTCGTTCAGAGCATGAAACAAATACATTTTACTAATTTTAGATTTTTGAAATTCGATCTTAAAAATATGTTGGTTAAGTACTGCCTTGCTGCCTTTCCATATGTGCGCACCAAAAGAAGTACCTCTTGAACCGGACCATGAAAAAAGAAGTTGCCCATCATCAATAATGTACTTATCTTTCACGACTCCCGTGTAGTAATTGAAGCTTTTTTCCGGGCAATTCAGGTTTTGTATTCGGACAATTGGAAGACCTCCACTATCTGAGTCTTGCCAATCTTCAGGTTTGAAAGCTCGCCCATTGATAAGATTACATATCTCCCCAATTGATACCATAGACCAATCAGGATCAGTTGGAATATGAGGCTTATAATTATCTATAACAGCTTGTGCACCGCTGATGACTTTCTGATAGCCCTCAATTTCCGCCACAATTTCCTTCTGTACTTCCACTGGAGGGAGCGGAATTTCCTTCTCTTTCAACATAGAGAAGTGCCGCCGATAACCACCACATTCTAAAGGGCTAGCACGCAAAAAATGATACAAAAATTTTGGTTCAAGAACTCCAATAGTTTTTAGAATTTTTATGCCATCAGCACCTTGGGCAAATGGCACTTCAATCATTTTTACAGTACATGTGTGATCACCAAATATCACAAAAGGTTTGTTTGGAAATATCAATGTAGACTGGTCATCAGTCCATCCTGCAATCTCTTCTTCAGATTGATCAATAATTGGATGCTCGCCTGTTGAGCCAAATGCTCTCTTTTGTATCTTAACTGGAGGAGTGACGGTCTCAACAAGTGTCTTGATTTTTTGCCGTTTATATTTTGTAGCTTGAGGTTCAACCTCTAAATATCGCTCTCCACTCAGACTGTATTCTTTATTCTCTAAAATTTTCTTTTTCTCTATGATTTGCCCAAAAGAATACTGAAAACTGTGAGTCATGTATTCCACATTGCTTTCCGCTACAAAGGTAAGTGGTTGAGAACAATCTATAGATTCACCTGCTTGGAGTTGCTGAATGTATTCAACAACTTTCGTGTGTACTCTAGGCAAATCGTTTTCTTTAATGGGTCGTCGCTGGTCACCAAGATCAAAACCATCATTCTTTACTTTAAAGAAGGCAATATAGGCACTCTTCCTAGCCAACGTCTTGTCAAGGAACAGTATGGATGTTTTGACACCGGAGTATGGTTTAAACACGCCTGCAGGCAAGGAAATGACAGCAACTAGATACTCTGCAATTAACATTTTACGCAACTGCCTATAAGCATTCTGGGTTTGAAATATGATGCCTTCTGGCACAATAATTCCTGCACGGCCAGAAGGCGTTAGGTGCTCGGCTATGTAATCCACAAACAATACCTCACTGCGCTTGGATTGCACGGAGAAACGATTATGTGGGCGGATGCCACCCTTTGGTGACATGAATGGCGGATTCGCAAGAATTACATCAGCATACTCATTCCAACGCTCCTCACTGGTCAAAGTGTCGTACTCGAAGATGTGAGGATCAGCAAAGTTATGAAGATACATGTTGACTAGTGACAGCCGCACCATGTCGGGAGAGATATCGTAACCCTTGAAGTTATTTGCAAGACTCTTTTTATCATCGGGAGTCAGTGTACTAGCACCTTGATTATCGATGTTAGATTTTAAAATATGCTTGTAAGACGCGATCAGAAACCCAGCTGTGCCGCAGGCAGGATCGAGTACAGTCTCGTTTTTCTTTGGGTCGATGATGGCAACGATGAAGTCAATAATGTGGCGCGGAGTACGAAACTGCCCAGCATCACCTTGGGAACCTAGAATCGAGAGCAAATATTCAAAGGCGTCACCAAGGCGCTCTGAGTGATCATAGGTAAATTCATCGATAATCTTGAGAAAAGCACGCAGTGTCTCTGGGTCTCGATAGGGTAGGAAGGCATTCTTGAAGATGTCGCGAAATAACAGTGGAATACCAGGATTTTCCGGCATCCGGGAGATGGCTTCCGCATAGAGGTTCAAGGTTTCGTGACCACCAAGTCCAACACGCATCAAACTAGTCCAGCCGTAGCGGGCAAAGTCACCAGCGAAAAAACTACGTTTGCCGCCAAACTCCTCACTTTCAGCATCCATGTCATCCA
>VXPJ01000073.1 GCA_009839635.1 Pseudomonadota bacterium | reverse complement strand
AAATTTCCGATAGTCCCAGTCCCCATCGTATGCAATAGTCAGGTCACCACCCCAACAAAGTCCGACCCAGTCCAACTCTAACCCTTGGCATTCGAATTCTGATGCAGCAACTTCTAGAGAGTGACTGGAACGAGAATCTGTTGGTGGCATCAAAAACCATTTATCGAAGGAGAACCCACGCCTGAATGCACTGGACCTTTCCAGGCCATAAGCACGAAGTCGCTGATCTTCAGATGTTGCCACGAGCCCAGCGCGCTGATTGTTTTCTGCAAGACTGTGCTCACGCAGCCAAACACGTGCTCTGTCAATGCTACGCGTCACATAGAGAGGGAACTCCCGCGGGTCGGGCATCAAATTACGTGCTAAATCAATGTCCTGATGCAGGACAGCATTCACCCACTCTGTCAATCGTTGTGCACGGTGACTGCGAACACTAACACTCAGATGTGCTAGCAGTTCTGGCTGTAAAACGACTTCATCCGGAACTTCTGACTTGAACAACCTATGGCCTGCAACGCTAGCCCCACCGGCAACGGCTTCGGGTGATGCAATTACCTGCCAATGCGAGCGTTCGCCTACTGCACGGCCCCACTCTTCTAAACCAGCTTCACCCAGAAAGATTTCTTGCCCACCCCCAATCAAAGCAATGATCACCGCCCATCCGCCAAGACGATCCATAACATCAAAAAGCTCTGCAGCTTCCGATGAATTGACACCTTGCTTGCGCTGCATTTGGCGCCTATCCCAGGCACGTTGGGCTTCATCGAATACAACCACATGCTCATGCGGCACCTTGGCAGGATTCTCACGGTGGTAGCGCAAAAATTGATGAATATTTTGGATGAATGTAGAGACTTCGTGTTCACAATCTTGGCGTCGGCAACCCTCTCGTTGTCGGCTCAACACAAGCGCTTCGCGTATCACTTTCACTAAGGGGCCATTGCCAGAGAGAAAGATACCGGATGGCCCTCCTTTCGCACGAAGCGATGGATCGTGTACAACATTTAAGCCAGTCAGAGTTTTTCCAGCTCCTGGCACCCCAGTAACGAAGCACACATGTCGGCTACCGTTGGTCCTAGCATCATGAATTACCCTAGCCAACATCTTCGTGGTTGCGTCTAGATTACTAGCATAGCTGTGACTAATCTCACGTACTCCGTGGTTACTATAAAGTCGCTCAGCAGCCTCAATTATGGACAGTGTTGGTCTATAGCCTGATCGAATCCAATCATCTGGGATAAGTACTGTAGCGTCTGGCTGACTCACAAACTGGTGAGCCGATAGAATGACACTGAATAAATTCTTTTCGTTAGCCAGTTGTAAGGGGGCTACACTTTCTACAACCGACTTAAAAACATTTGCAGCCGCAGAGGACGAAGTCGCGCAGAGGATAGGAACAATTGGATGTCCATTACTCTCGGCATGAAAGTCACGTAAGTTTAAGCAATAGTCTTCAGTTTGCCATCGCGATGATGCGTCAAAACTATTTGCTCCGACCTTGAATTCAATTACCAAAATAACATCGCCAGCCAGAAGTATGGCGTCTGGGCGTTTTTGGCGACGTGGCAGCTCATATTCCAGTACCAGATACCATGCTGCGAATGCAGCACATTCATTGATAAGCCGTGTGGCAGCATGCTTAAGTATTTTTATCTGCTGCTTCCAACTTTTAATCTGGGCAGTGCGCGTAGTTTGTACACCGGTCGATGCTACTGAAGCAGTCAAGGCCCCTAGCAGTAGGTCTTCGTTAGCATGCAAGAACTCTCCCACAGAATAGCCTACTACCTGAGACATCACGCCATGCTCTCAGGAACGACAAACACGATGGCAACTGGGAAGGTTCGATCATTGACCTTGGCATAACGGGATTCGATAATCTTCATCTCCTGGATACGCTCGAACGGGATGCTTGCGAGACGTGCCCCTAGAGCGGCGGTGTCACGTCTGAGCTGGGCACGTTCATCTTCGGTGAATAGCAACATCTGCTCAGGTTGCTGGTCCTTCTTCAACTCGTTCTGGATCGCCTTTTCTAGCTCGTCAAGCACGGAACCGATGTCGTCGATCTCACTCTGTTTACGGCTCTGCAGAGTGTTAGCCAGAGTTTTGAGTCGATCCTTAGAGCGTGCTTCGGCTGATCGGAGGATGGCATCTCGATGGTGATCGAAACGGACCCGAAGGACATCGAACAGCGACTCATCTGCCGTGGTCGGCCATGCCTCGTCCAGCCACTTCTGAACACGCGTGACACTCTCCTCACGCCTGAACGTCTGATCTCTCAGATAACCGCCTGCTACGGTCAGTTCCTCATGTAGGCGATGATGGTTGCCACCAGTGATTACCAGACGGGAAACGACGACCACTGCAGGCACATCGACAAGACCACCCGGCACCATGCGGACGGTGACGCGATGTAGTTTTTTCACGTCATCCTGCGCCCAGACTTCGGCACGTAGTAAGCGCAGGCACATCTGCACCAGACGATGATTCAAGTGGACCAGGACGACATCATCACGTCCACTCGCAGTTGCATGGTCGAAGGTGATGGGACGTATCTGCTGGGTATGGGGATGCCTCAAACCTTCGATGCAGCGCGCCCACGAGCCAGACAGTGGCGGCATCTTGAACACACTGCCTTCGGGCACATCTGCCAACTGAACGGGTTCCAGTGGGGGGCGACCCGCCAGAGAAAGGCCGGTCCTCACCGCCATAAGAATGTGATCTGGTGTGAGATGGAAGTCCTTCCGGGTGGCGAGGAGACGTTCATGAAGCTTAGAGATGCGCTCCTTCAGCTCGCGTTCGGCACGCACGAAGCGCCGGGCCTTGGCGATCCTAGTCTCTGCGAAGCGAGTGTCGAGGTCCTTCAGTGAGCCCTCGATGAGACCGGACATCTGCGGCGCGATCACTGCATTGACACTACCCATGTCAGTACGCATCGACTCCAGTTTTCGCAGCGCGCGGAGAATGTCCTCGCCATGGCCTCCGACCGATGCAAATCCTTCTTTACCACCATCGACGGGATGCCAGATCAACACATCCTTCTCTCGCTGCCCGTGTCGGTCAATACGGCCATTGCGCTGTTCCATTACATTGGGGTTGTAAGGTATCTCCAGATGGATGAGGCAATTACAGTGGTTCTGTAGGTCGATGCCTTCGGAGGCAGCATCGGTAGCAAGCAGAATGCGGACGGATGAATCCTTAGGGGAGGCCTGAAAGGCGGCCTTGATGGGTTCTCGCTCATCCTGGGTGAGGCCGCCATGGAGGATACCGAGGCGTTCCCCACCAAAGTCGTGACTGGCGAGAATCTCGTGCATCCACTGATGCGTAGTACGGTATTCGGTAAACAAGATCACCCTACGATCGTTCCACCGCCCGCCCGGTTTGAGATTGGCGGAAAGCCAGTCGAGAATGGCCTCTGCTTTGGCATCGGTTTGGTTCTTGGCACGCTGCGCCCATTCACGAAGGTCATCCAGTAGCCGTGTCTGTTCGAGCGTCAGTGGGTGTACCCAGCGCGAGGCCTCCTCTACTGCCTCCGATTGTGCGTTCTCCGCCTCTTGGTCGTCGGCATAATCCTCTTCGACTTTCAGGATGGCTTTATGCAGGATGCGGTCTGCCATGGCATCTGACGCTTTCGGATAAACATCATTCGACAGTGACGCTACGTGCTTCTCTAGCGTGGAAGCGAAAGCGGCAGGCGACGAGAAGAGGCGCTTTTTTAGTAGCCGATTCACAAAAGCGGTGCCAAAGTTGCTACCAGTTTTTTCCGCATCTTTCTCACGACTTACACAATAGTCGTTGAGCTTCTGATGAATCTTACGCTCCTCATCTGAGTACGTGATCGCCAGTGCCTGCAACTTGCGCTGGGCATACAATGACTTGCCGTCTGCATCTACGAGATCGCTCTTCAGACGACGTATCATGACCTGACTCAACTGCTTCTCGTCTGGGAGGATGTTCTTGGCAAAGCGTTGGTCATCCAACAACTCCAGGAGTGAGGTGAATGACTCGGTATAGCCATCGTGCGGTGTTGCAGTCAGAAATAGTCGATGCTGGAAATGTGGACCAATGGAACGGATGAATCGCGTCCGCTGACTCTCGAGCGCATAATGTACACCTGCTACGGGAGCAATATTGTGCGCCTCATCGACGACTAACAGGTCAAACTTACGAGGATGACCGGCATGAGGCGGCAGAACATCACGCATGGTACGCAGCCCTTCACCTCTCTTGGCCCAGTCCATTGAAGCGATGAGACGCGGATAGGATGTCCATGGGTTGGCATGGATGCCTCGTTCACGCCGCAACTGCTTGATATAGGTGGTGTCTACCACGCGAAACTCAAGGCCAAACTTCTCCAGCATCTCATCGCGCCATTTCGCCTGCAACGATGCAGGACAGATAATCAGTACTGTGCGGGCACGGTGCCGGATTAGCATTTCCTGGATGACAAGGCCTGCCTCTATGGTCTTACCTAAGCCAACGTCGTCGGCGATGAGTAGGTTGACGCGAGCCATGTCGATAGCGCGTACTAGTGGGTCGAGTTGGAAATCCTCAATACTCACTCCACTGCGGAAAGGTGCTTGCAGAAAGCCCCTGTCCGCGTTGGTCGAGGCACCCCAACGGACTGCGTCAAGGAATGCTTCCAACGTAATCGAGTCATCTTGCCCTGTAATGGAGGGTAGGCCAGCACGTTCGATGACCTGTGCACCTGGCTCAATCTCCCAGATGACTTCCAACTCCTCACCTAGCTCATCCTCGTCGATCGAACTCATACTGACCAGGTGCTCCTTACCTAAAGACGGTTCGGTGTCTGCCTCAGACTTATAATTCGTAGAGGCCTCTCTGACACCCAGAATGTGCTGTGAATGGTCCAGAGAAGAAGTTTGAACTTTAGAAACGACCCACTGGCGCCGACGCACCTCTACCAGTTGTCCTGGTTCAGGGCTACCGTGATAGCCCGAATTCTGCTGGTCGGGCGAAATTCCCATTCAGTACATCCTTTCCCTATTCATGTTTTTTTAAGCCTTTCCGTGAAGCGCAGTGTTTCGATCTAACCTTGGCAACCATTTTCGCTACTGTGGCAGCAGCCTCTGTCGGTGACTCGTGCTCCCAGAATCGCAGCACCGTCCATCCCAAAGCGCAAAGCCGCTCATTCGTGTCCACGTCACGGAGGCGATTCGCTTCTATCTTCTGCTGCCAGAACTCAGCATTTCGTTTCGGCCATGTTGCATGCTCAGGACAGCCGTGCCAGAAACATCCGTCGACGAAAATTGCTATCC
Organism: Pseudomonadota bacterium; assembly: GCA_009839635.1. Lineage (GTDB taxonomy): Bacteria > Pseudomonadota > Gammaproteobacteria > UBA4575 > UBA4575 > WTFY01. The sequence continues at coordinate 15,061 of VXPJ01000073.1, read as the reverse complement.
TCAGCCCCGGAAAAGCCACATCAGCTACCCGGCGGGGCTTCTTCAATACTGCATAGTCGACCCTGTAGCGAAGGCCAATCCTGTAGATCTCGCGCCGCAATGCAATTTCAGCATCAGTACCCTTCTGCCTCACCTTCGCCATGCGACGACTGGTCGCGAGTGGTGAGGACACAATGCGCGCCATCGAGTAGATCCGGTCAGTTCGTCATCGGATACTGGCCGATGCGAGATGCTTGCTGATGCTGCGCGCGATGGCACGACCCAGGTCGACGGGAACTGCGTTGCCGATAAGCCGCCCCAGCACTTTGAAACTCACCTCACTGTCCTTAGGCATGAAAGCGTAATTTCGTGGGAAACTCTGTAGGATCGCAGCCTCCCTCAGGGAGATAGCTCGATGCTGTTCCGGATGGCCGAAGCGGCCATTCCCGAAGCCGTAGCACTGCGTCGTCATCGTGGGGGCTGGCTTGCCCCATTCCATCCGACCGTAGACCGCCGGGTAGGTGCGTCCACTCTCTGCACGGTGGCAATCGGCGACCAGGTGATCCGGCCAGTCACGCCAGGTACCTCCCGGTTTCGATGCCCTGATCCGTTGGAGATTCTTTTTCGATAGTGTCGAAGTGGTGTGTAATTTATCTCTCGGTGCTGACTCACCAGCATGCAGTGGTCGCAAGCGACCGATTGCCTGGCGAACCGTCCGCGGTTTCTCATGGGTCGGCGCGATCATCTCAATGTCGCCGTGCTTGGATGCCAGGAGCACCATGCGCGACCGCGTCTGAGGGACGCCGTAATGGGTACTGTCGACGATATCGAACCAGACCTTGTAACTGAATCGTTTTAACATATCGACAAAGTCGTGAAATACCTCGTGTTTCACGACGGTAGGTACATTTTCCATCGTGATGATATCTGGCTTTGCGCCTTTTGCGAGACGTGCGAACTCATACAATAGTCCCCACTTGCCATCTTTGCCATCCAACTCATAGCGTTGAGCATAGGTCGAGAACGGTTGACACGGAGCGCAGCCCGCTAAAATCGTCAGATCCGCTTCACCGAAGAGGGCTTTCAACTCTTTGGTGGTGACCTTGCTAATATCGCGTTCGACGAACCGGGCCAGATTATTCGTCTCATAGGGAAATCGGCAGGCAGGGTCCAAATCAATGCCGGCGGCCACCGGTAGCCCCTCTAGAACGAAACCGTGAGTGAGTCCGCCCGCACCGCAGAATAAATCCACACAAGAAATCTTAGGCATGGTCACTGCTCATTGTTTCGTACAGTCCGGTACATTTTATAAAAGTGATTGAGCTTTGATTACAGCATACTTAAAGTTATAACTTATTTTGTGTGACACGCAACGAAATTGCGAAGCATAACCAACACACAGCAACCACTTGATTTGTGGTATCGATTACATCCTTATTAACGTGTTAGATATCTTCAATTTAGACAAGGGAATTGTTAGTGTTAAGACAATTTTTGCAAAGGTTTGCGCCCTGTCACAGCAACAAAGCCCTCTGCTGACGATAATTCCACAGCCAGCATATCAACCCAAGCCTGGGTATATAAATAATCACCATGAGCCTTGTCGTAAAGACAATATTCTGAGCGTGTTTTTTTAGGGTCATCCGCATTAGATGAAGGACGAACCTTGTAGTGCCTCCATGCATCTGTATGCATAGCCATGTTCATTTGGTAGGGAATCTTGTCTATTAACTTTTGAACAACTTGGCCTGGCTTGTATAGATCAAGATTCACAATTGGTATGTGTTTCTCTTTAATCAAAACATTCAGTTTTTCTAGTCGATCAAACTCTTCTTCATTAGCCTCGTCAATGTGAACAAATTGAATAGCGGCATCTGCTGCTTTACTTCGATTAGCTACTCTAGGTACCAAAAAAACATTGAACGAGTATTTCATGCTATTTAGTACTGGGTAAGAGAGATCTCCTCGGAATTTTTCTATGTACTCTTTAATATTTCTAGCCGTTGTTGATGCCAAAATTTTCGTAACTCTCCTCTTTTCAGATGGAATCTGTCTTGAGAATTGAAGTGAAATCGCCAATTCTTCTGTCAAAACATATTTTTGTCCAAATTCTCGTGCAATAACCTCCTCAAGATTAAGGAGTGCCGCTTGACACTCTCCATACAAAGATGCGTCAAGTTCAGGGATGTGTCTATGCTCTATCTTATTGCGGAGCCCTATTAAGAACTCAAGATTTTTACGTTCTGGTGGATTGTTATCTCCGAAATATTGTTTAAGACACTCACTCAACTCCCAATATTTGGGCTCTCCATCTACTCTTAGATATCGCACACCTTTCCCTGTTCCAGATGTTTTTTTTCTGTACCACGGTCGCCGTCTGCGCTGAAAAAAGATAGCATGAAATAATGCACTCCATGCAATGATAATCATGACAATATATTGTGCTGTCCGAAACCTTCTACCTGGACTGTTATAGGCCTCGACAGCAGCTAATGCCAATGACCTGCACTTCTCAATATTGTCTTTTACATTTTGCGACAATCTCTTTGGCATCAACTTCTCCCAAAAGGTTATAGAAACAGCTACTCCCCGTACTAGGTCAAGCAAATCGACAAACCCAAGCCAGTCAGTGCTATTTCAACCACTGTTATGTACAGCAGATGAACATAACCTTTTTAGTAGCAGACTTCGTGGTTTGCAATAGTTTGTTGTTTGCAATAATGGTAAGGACAGAACAACATCCATCGCTGCCATTGCACCATGTAGCGCTGAAGCTTTTCTGACCATTTCATAGGAGTGCTTTATAATGCACTACACTTACCTCAAGAAGGTAGCAGCCATCGTGAAATCGACACAGTTTTCGCTGCCACAGTATTTCATCGCAATTCTAAGCTTGAGTGTGTTTACCTTGATCGGAACCACTCAGGCGAAAGAGTATTCAGGCAGACACAATGGATTATACGTAGGTGGCGAGTTCGGGTTTGTAAGCGCTGAGGGCCTGTCTTCTGACTTGTCAGGGGTCAACCACCCTACGCAATGTGACCAACTACTCAAGGATAATGATCCGGCAACGGATGACAAGGTGGTGGACCTGTCGAATCCAGCATGCAACGTTGGTGACGTGCCGCAAACCTTGTCCGTCAATTCTTTTGATCTGGGCAATGAGCTACTGGGCGGCATCAGCGTGGGTTATGTGCTGGACAGGGTTCGCATTGAGCTTGAATACTCTCACCGGGTTTACGATGGCAGCGATTCCTCGCCCTGGAGAATCCCCGGTTCAAATACTCCGCTTACTAGCAAAAACAATGAAGTCAGCGAACTCGACCCGCCATCCGAACGGATATCGAATTTCGATGCCCATCAGCTTTTCGTGAATGCCTACTATGATTTTCCGAACTCCTCGCGTTGGACGCCCTATCTGGGTGCAGGCTTCGGTTGGACCCGGACCCGGTTTGACTACATTGCCCGTTTTTTACGCAAAACACTCGCACAGGGTTACCCGCTAGACAAACCGCCTGCGGCTGCCGGCACGCTGGGCTACTGGGATACCAGGATCTCCGAGACGCTTTTCGGCTTTCAACTCATGGGTGGTCTGGACTATGCGCTGAGTGAAAACCTCTCGATGGGCATCAAGGCACGCTGGGCCGAGTTCGAGGATTTCAGCCACAGTGGTATTTGGGATCTCATCCGAAGTCACGAGCCCGTGCAGGCCGATGGGATGACCCCGTGGAGGAGCACGCTCAAGTTTGACGATGTCGAATACTGGGCAGTGAGCTACGTGGTCAAGTATCAGTTCTAGGCAATAAACCCCTAGTCACAAGCAGGTGGCAGGGTCTTGTGTCCCTGACCATATTCACATCCATGCATGATCGCAAAGACCACAGCACTCTCATGCGTGCCGCTGCACACTAGAAGACGTATACCCGTTCACGAGGAAAATTATTTCGATTAGTTGAGAAACTAATCTTCGGTCCACCCAGTGATGGCATTTGCCGCGTACACAAAGGAGAGCAGAACCTGCTCGTCTGGAAGGTTGTTGAAAATTGGGAAGTCGGTCGGGTTACCGCCCGGATGGCTAGGTGAGTTGCATCGGACTACGTTCAAATAGCGGCCAGTTCCGGCCCCATCCTTGTCGCCAGTCCTGTGTTGCACCCACGCACGCGCGTGACCTTTCTTAGCTCTGGTCCATTCGACATAAAGGTGTCCGTTGCCGTCCTTCTCAATCTTCATCCGACTACCTCTTTCATGGATGCTTGCCCTTGCGGCTCAGTTTCATCATGAACTTGCGCTTCATGTTCTTTTTGGTTCGCTTAGGCGGTGGTATATCTTCAACGGGATCTGCGTTCAGAATGCCCTTGAAGGCCTGATCGAGTTTTTCTTGTCCATAGGTGCCCCTCAGCCTTGTGGTCAATGCTAAAAGCTTTGAGGCACAAGCTCAAGACTGTTAATTGACTCATTCACGCGCTCTAAAGACTCGTGAACTATTAAAACATCCTGATAATCCCAGCACTTCAGCTTGGCACTTAATCCCGCCATGCCTGCAGCATGAGCCCTTATTTTCTCGATTTGCTGTGCATCTGAAACCGCAACGACTCCCTGGACGGCTGGATTATTCAAGGACTTGAACAAATTCACAATCAGACTGTCAATAGACCCCTTGGTTTGAACTTCAAAGACATAGATCACGCGCCCCATATTGCCGATAGTGGCTTCCCAGATAGCATCCACCCGAGAACCCCTGGAGACTGTAATTTCCGTATTGCTCTCTAGACCCAGCCATGTTCCAATTTCAGCAATCTTGTCTCGGACTTCATCGTGTAAGAATTTAGTTTCTTGCGGATCTGTAACAGGCTTGGGATCATCATAGACGTCTTTAAGGGGACCATTGCCCTTCAACTCTTTCCAAATAAAATAGTCGACCCATATCAAATCAACATCTTTCATGCCTGCTCTTGTCAGTTCTTTGGCAATGTCAGATTGAAGGGCTGTAATCTGTTTGTAGGTTTCACCCGTCAGTTGATAATTGTGACGGGGTAAAGATTTTACCTCAAGATAGCTAAGGCCTTCGTATACTCTGCGGTTCCAGATTGCACATTCATTCGGATGGATATGCGCAAGTATCTCACTCATCATGGCCGGCCCGATGCCCTTAACATTGGATCGGAAATGATCCCACCTGTTTTCAATTGGGTTTTGCCCCCAAACAAGCATAGCCAACTCTTCCTTTAAGGCCTTAAAAAATCCATTTTTCTGGATCAGGTTGTCAACGAAATACTTTTTGTTACCCCAACCTCTCAGGGCGTACAGATTTGAAATGAATTCAAAGAATTCATCTTCTGACATGCCTTCAATCCTGTCTTGTGTATAGCGTTGATACCAGTGACAACGATCTGCTCTCTCACTGGATTCCGCTGAACCTTGATCGCTGCGAAGATATTTCAAATAAGACTTAATGTGTTGCTGAAGCAACTCTTGGTTCATGATTTGTCACCTCATTATTCTCATTGGGACTCATGGTCAGCGATAGAGATATTTCTGATGCCAATCCCCACTTTGTCAGGTCTACAAATTTTGCTAGCCTAGCATCAATCTTGTTTATGGAGGAGTACCAGTGGCAAAAATAGGTGTGCTGATCATCGGATCACTGTATTGGGACATGCAGGACCATAGATCCAGATGGCGTCGGGAACGTCACGAATGCGGACACACTCACGTTAGGGTACCGATCCGTTACGGGCGTCGCTCTGGTACTCGTGGATGTTCCTTCACGATGGTGTTTTCTGCAGGCCTTGGCGAGAATCAACCAGGCTGTGGAACAGTCGTTCCATGCAAATCGCAAAACCTCATTGAGGAAGCCGAATATCTTTGGACTGCTGAGAGGCCGGCAGGCAGTAAATCGAATGGCCGCATATCAGCGTCGGATGGGTGGGGTCGCATTGCGCTCCTGATAAACCGAGCTTGCCCAGAACGTGATGAACTCTGTGATATTTGGAGCAACCGCGTTTGTCAGGAACGCGATGTTTATGGGGAGCCTATGGAGTCTGCTGTCGGAGAGGAAGCTGCAGTTGACGAATCCGGATTCCTGAATACTCCGTGGCCGAAAACAGAAGATGGTTTAGACTTGGAGTTTGACGCATTACTCGCGACTGCAACGAATCCGACAATTATTGGTGGCCGCTACGCTAGTGTCGAGGAAATCGCAGGTGCCTGGAAAACTCCGGAGGGAAAGCGATTTGTATGTTACTTCTACAATAATAGGGAATGTGGAATCACGACATTTCAAGATAACAAAATCGAAAAACTATTGTAGGGCTTGTGAGTCAAAAAGGTTAAATCAAGCCCGTCCCAGACTACAGCCCCTTGCAGGGTCTCCCCGTCCCTCAATCCAGTCCCGGGACCACGGGAATCACCGTACCCCAGTAATGACAGCTCGGACACTGCCAATAGAGCCTCCTGCAATGAAAACCACACTGCGTGCACTGGTGCGAGTTGTGCTGGCTGACGAAGTTCTCGATGCTTGTCTGGATACGATCAGAGATCTGCTCTCGGAAAGACTCGTTTTGCAGCGGCACGTTCTTCAGGAATGCGTTCACTTCTAGCAGTGACAGCTCCGGCTTTTCAAGCAGCAGTTCCAAGATTTCATTTTTCCCGACTTCCCCGTCCGCCAGGTCCGTCAGCAGGGAGGACATCACGATTCCGCTCAGTTTCGAGTCCTTGACCTTGAGCAGGAACTGCCGGAACCCTTCGGCATCGTCCTGGCTCAGGAAGGCTTCATGCAGCTTTGCAAAAATTTCCGGCAGGTACTCCGGGGTCTGCTTAGCCACGCTCTTGTAATGCCGGGTGGCAGCCTTGTAGTCTTTCTCATGCATGGCGTAATTGCCAAGCAGCACATTGGCCCGCGCACAATGCCTGTCATACGACAGCGCCTTTTTGGCAAGCTTGCCGGCAGCCTCGCCTTCGTCACTTTCCTGGTCGAACGCCTGCTCGCTCAGCTCGCAGCAATAGTGCGCAATCATCGGGTTCATATCCTCATTGTTGACCTGCTCCAGTGCCTTGGCGGTCTCGATCGCCTTGTCCCACTCCTTTTCCTGCTCATACAGGCCGAGCAGCAACGGGTAGGCCTCCCGCTTTTGCAAGCCGATCCGGATCACATCGGTAAACAGGGATTCGGCCCGGTCCAGTAGCCCCGCCTTGAGATAGTCCTTGGCCAGCTCCAGGAGTGCAGTCGAGCGATGGGTGGAGGACAGCGCCGGGCGCTCGATCAGGTTCTGGTGGATGCGGATGGCCCGGTCCACCTCGCCGCGGCGTCGGAACATGTTACCGATCGCTAGATGGGTCTCGACGGTCTCGGTGTCCACGTCCACCAGTTCGATGAAGACTTCCAGCGCCTTGTCAGGCTGCTCATTGAGCAGGTAATTCAGGCCCCTGAGGTACTCACCCGGGATTTTCGGTTTGGATTTCTGATGATAGACGATATAGGCCAGGTACCAGCCTGCAAGGCCTGCCAGCAACAGCAACAGCCAGTAGAGTTCCGGCATCAGTCAGGCCCTTGGTCAATAATGGATGAAGGTGTGCGATTCATGTCGGCCCAAGTCATGCCTGAGACGGCCCACCCTGCACGGCTTTTCTGGGATCAGGAAAGAAACGCTTTTGTTGCCGCAGGGTTATTTGTCGGTCTGCGACCGGTTCACGCGCTCGCGCAGTTCCTTGCCCGGCTTGAAGTGGGGCACATGCTTGCCCGGCAGGGAGACGGCTTCCCCGGTCTTGGGGTTGCGCCCGATGCGGGGCGGTCGAAAATGCAACGAGAAACTTCCGAAACCGCGCACCTCGATGCGCTCACCTCGGGCAAGCGAGGTACTCATCTGTTCCAAGAGGCTTTTGATCGAGAGCTCGATATCCTTGTAGGCAAGATGATTTTGCTGTGAAGCAATATTTTCGATCAGCTCCGATTTCGTGATCATGCTTTTCTGATCTCCAGCTCCCATGACACTCTCCTGCTTGATTATTATTCTGATTCCTTGGAACTGTCCTTATTTTCCTCGATCGATTCCTTCAGTATGTCCCCCAGGTTGGTCGCAGCCGACTCGTTGCTGCTGTAGTCCTGAACCGCTTCCGCCTCTTCCTGGGACTCCTTGGCCTTGATCGAAAGCGTAACCATCCTGGACTTCTTGTCTACCCCGGTAAACTTGGCCTCGACCTCCTGGCCTTCCTTGAGGACCGTGTGGATATCCTCGATGCGGTCACGGGCAATTTCCGAGGCCTTCAGCATGCCTTCAACCCCTTCCGCCAGCGAGATGGTAGCCGCCTTGGCATCCAGCTTGCTGACCGTGCCCTTGACGATGCTGCCCTTGGGGTTTTCCGCGATCCAGGCAGAAAACGGATTTTGCACCAGCTGCTTGACTCCCAGCGAAATGCGTTCGCGCTCGGCATCCACCGACAGCACCATGGCACGCAGTTCGTCGCCTTTCTTGTAGGCGCGCACCGCCTCTTCACCGGGCTGGTTCCACGACAGGTCCGACAGGTGCACCAGTCCGTCGATGCCGCCTTCCAGGCCCACAAAAATTCCGAAATCCGTGATCGACTTGATCATCCCGGTGGCCTCGCTGCCGCGGCTGTGCTTGCTGGCAAAGTCCTCCCAGGGATTGGGCTGGCACTGCTTCATGCCAAGCGAAATCCTGCGGCGCTCCTTGTCGATGTCGAGGATCATGACCTCGACCTCATCGCCGAGCGAGGCAATCTTCGACGGGCTCACGTTCTTGTTGGTCCAGTCCATCTCGGAGACATGGGCCAAACCCTCGATGCCCTCCTCAATTTCCACGAAGCAGCCGTAATCAGCAATATTGGTGACCTTGCCAAATACCCGGGTGCCCTCCGGATAACGGCGCTCAATGCCGCCCCAGGGATCGTCGTTGAGCTGCTTCAGGCCCAGCGACACGCGGGTCTTTTCCTTGTCGAACTTCAGCACCCGCACATTGATCTCATCGCCAATGGATACGATCTCGCTGGGATGCTTGACCCGCTTCCAGGCCATGTCGGTGATGTGCAGCAAACCGTCCACACCGCCGAGGTCCAGGAACGCCCCGTAGTCGGTCAGGTTCTTGACGATGCCCTTGACCACCGCACCCTCTTTCAGGGTATTGATCAGTTCTTCGCGCTCGACGCTGTACTCCGACTCCACCACGGCACGGCGCGAGACCACGATGTTGTTGCGCTTGGTGTCGATCTTGACGAGCTTGAATTCCAGTTCCCGGCCTTCGAGGTAGGTGGTGTCACGCACCGGGCGTATGTCGACCAGCGAGCTTGGCAGGAATGCGCGAAGATCGCGGAGCTCCACCGTGAATCCGCCCTTGACCTTGCCGGTGATGATGCCGGTGACCGTCTCACCCGCTTCGTGAATGCGTTCGAGCTCGGTCCAGGCCCTGGCCCGCCTCGCCTTCTCGCGCGAGAGCTTGGTTTCCCCGTAGCCGTCTTCCAAGGCATCCAGGGCGACCTCGACTTCGTCGCCGACTTCCACTTCCAGCTGGCCATTGTCCATCTGGAACTGTTCGATTGGGATCATGCCCTCGGACTTGAGTCCGGCGTTGACGACCACGGCATCCTTGCCGATATCGACGACCGTACCGTTGATGATGGTCCCGGGCTGGGTATTGATGTTGTCTTCGCTCTCTTCCAGAAGCTGGGCAAAACTCTCGGCCATAAAACTACTGTCGTTTCCTTGTATGCAAATTTATCCTTGCTGTACCAGTGCGGCGATACGCTCCACTACCTGCAGGATCGATAAATCGGTTGAATCCACTCTGACCGCATCGGCGGCCGGTCTCAGTGGCGAGATGGGACGCTGCTTATCAAGGGTATCGCGCGTCTTGATCTCTGCCAAAAGACGGTCAAGACTAGCACTAATCCCTTGTTTCCTCAACTGTTTCTGTCGCCTGTGTGCACGCTCTTCGGCACTGGCCGTCAGGTATATCTTGTGCGGTGCATCCGGGAAGACCACCGTACCCATATCGCGGCCTTCCGCGACCAGCCCGGGCGCCTTGCGAAAGCTGAGCTGCTTCTTCAGCAGCGCCTCGCGCACCTCAGGGCGCACTGCAAGCCGGGAGGCTTCCCCGCCACATTCCTCGGTACGCAGCTCATCCGATACGTCTGCCTCATTGACCAGTACCTGCACGTCCCCCTCATCCCCCTGGGGCTGGAAAACAATACGCAGGGTTTCACAGTGTCTGAGCAACTCCTGAAGGTCGTCGGTCCCGGACAGGTGCTGTAGCCGGTAGTGGGCCAGGATACGGTACAGGCTGCCACTGCCAAGATAATGGTAGCCCAGTTGTTGCGCCAGCTTGACGGCGATGGTCCCCTTGCCCGAGCCTGCGGGCCCGTCAATGGTCACAACTGGAACGTCTGTCTCTGGCATCACCTGTACACTCATTCAAACAAGAGGCCCAGCTGCGTGGCCGATTCCACGAAACCGGGGAAGGATGTGGCCACGGCCCCGGTATCCGCAACCGTGATCGTGCCCGAGGCTGCCAGGGAAGCCATGGCAAAGGCCATCGCCACTCGATGATCGCCGCCACTGTCCACCGTCCCTGCGCCAAACTCACCTCCGGTGATCGTTACCCCGTCCGGTCGTTCCTCGGCACGGATGCCAAGGGTTTGCAAACCGGACACCATGGTGTGGATCCGGTCAGACTCCTTGGTGCGCAACTCCTTGGCACCGTTCAGTTGCGTGATGCCCTTTGCGCAAGCTGCTGCAATGAACAGGATGGGAAATTCATCAATGGCATCGACTACCAGATTTTGCGGGATGTCGATGCCGTGCAAGGAACTGCTGGTTACCACGAGATCGGCCACGGGCTCCTCACCATAATTTCTTTCATTGCGGATATCAATCTTCGCGCCCATCTGGCGCAGGATTTCCAGCGCCCCCGTGCGGGTCGGATTGATGCCGACGTTTTTGACCGTCAGATGCGAGTCCTGTGAGATCAGGGAACCGACGATGAAAAAGGCCGCCGAGGACAGGTCGCCGGGAATGTCGATCTCTGTTGCCGCGAGTTCGCCTCCCCCCTGCAGGCACACGCGTCGGTCTTCGCGCTCGATCGCACAGGAGAAGGTGTGCAGCATGTTCTCGGTATGGTCACGGCAACGCACCGGCTCGGTGATGCAGGTCCGACCCTTGGCATACAGCCCGGCCAGCAGCAGGCACGACTTCACCTGGGCACTGGCCACCGGCAGGACATAGTCGATGGCATCCAGGGTCTCGCACGGCCGGATCTCCAAGGGTGCGGTCCCAGCCACACTCAGAGTGATGTCTGCGCCCATGGCCTGCAAGGGGTCGGCAATGCGCTGCATGGGACGGGCATTGAGCGAGGCATCACCGCTCAGGGTGCTGGCAAATGCCTGGGCACACAGGATACCGGCCAGAAGCCGCATCGCCGTACCCGAATTTCCCATGTCCAGTGTGCCGTCGGGGGCCTGCAGGCCATGCAGCCCGGCACCATGTACCCGAAGCCTATCCGGTGCCAACCAGTGCACCTGTACCCCCATGTTGCGGAACGCCTCCAGGGTGGCCAAGCAGTCCCCGGAGGGCAAAAGCCCCCGAATCTCGCTAGTGCCCTGCGCCAGGGACGCCAGCATGATGGCACGGTGCGAAATCGACTTGTCGCCGGGTGGGTCCAGTTGGCCGGTACATCGGCCCTGCGGGGCGAGTTGGAAACGGGTGTTTTCCATGGACACGAGCGTTAAGGCGGCCCTACTTCTTTGAAGAATTGTGATCGCGCAGGTGCTTGGCCTGCTCCAAGAAGGCATACAGGGCTTCTTCCTTGCCATCAGAGATCAGCGCGTGCAGCTCCTTCAAAAGCTGCCCGAAACCCTCGATGGAGACCAGCAGTTGTTCACGGTTGGCCATGCAGATATCCGTCCACATGGCCGGACTGCTGGAGGCAATGCGCGTGAAATCGTAAAAGCCAGCGGCCGCATAGTCGAAGATCTGTTCGGCCTCGGGCTTGGCTTCCAGGTAGTTCACCAGGGTGTAGGCCACCATGTGCGGCAGATGGCTGGTAGCCGACAGGATCAGGTCATGCCGGTCTGCGCTCAGTTCATCCACCTCAGCGCCCACTGCCTGCCACATGGCCCGGATGCGCTGCAGTGCCTCGGCGTCGGTGTTTTCGGTCGGGGTCAGGATCACCCTGCGCCCGTCAAACAGGCGGGCTTTCGCATGCTCGTAGCCGATCTGTTCGCTGCCTGCAATCGGATGTCCGGGAACAAACTGCTTCGGTAACGTACCGAACACCTGCCGGGCTGCCTGGATCACACTGCATTTGGTGCTGCCGACGTCGGTCAGCAGGGTCACGGAGCCCAAGCTGGGCCGGATCGCATCCAGCACCTCCGCGGTTTTCGCCACCGGCACGCCGAGGACCACCAGGTCCGCGTCCGCCACGTCCGCATCTGCCAGCAGGGCGTAGTCATCGATCAGGCCCGCGGACTGCGCACCCGCCAGGCGCTCGCGGTCTCGCCCGAGTCCCGTGATGGTCCGGGCCAGGTCCAGACGTTTCAGGTCTTTCGCAAGCGAGCCGTTGATCAGGCCCACGCCGACCAGACAAACTCTATCGAACATCGATGCGTTTCGCCGGCGGCTTCAAAGCACGGCCTTGGGGTAGGATCCAAGGATCTTGAGCAGACCGGCTTCGGCTTGCAGGGCTTCAAGCGAGTGCTTGACCGAAGGGTCTTCCCTGTGGCCGTCGAGGTCCAGGAAAAACACGTACTCCCAGTTCACGAAGTGCGAGGGCCTGGATTCGATCCGTGTCATGCTGACGTTGTTGTCTGCCAGCGGCTTGAGCAGGCTGTAGAGGGCGCCGGGCTTGTTTTTTGCCGAAACGAGCAAAGTGGTCTTGTCTGTACCGGTCGGTCCAATTTCCTGCTTTCCGATGATCAAAAAGCGCGTGGTATTGTCGGCAGCATCCTGGATACTCTTCTTCAGGACCGTCAACTGGTAGGTGCGCGCCGCCTCGATGCCCGCGATGGCCGCGGCATCCGGCTCCTCGGCTGCACGCCGGGCGGCCTCGGCGTTGCTGTACACCGGCACCTGCAAAACCTCCGGCAGGTTGGCCCCCAGCCAGCGCTTGCACTGTGCCAGGGACTGCTGGTGGGCATACAGTGTCTTGACTTCGGACAAGTCCGCAGCCTTGCTCATCAGGTGCTGGCGGACCTGCAACTCGACTTCGCCGACGATCTTGAGCACCGACTCGAGAAACATGTCCAGCGTACTGTTGACGATGCCCTGCGTTGAATTTTCAATCGGCACGACCCCGTAATCAGCGTGGTCCGACTCCACCTCGCGGAACACATCGTCGATAGAATCCGCGGCCTGGGTGCGGATGGAATTTCCGAAATGCTTGTGTGCGGCCTCTTCGGTAAAGGTGCCGGACGGCCCAAGAAACGCCACCAGCAGCGGCTGCTGCAGGGCCAGGCAGGCGGACATGGTCTCGCGAATCAGGCGCGCCATTTCCTTGTCGGACAGCGGCCCCTGATTGTGTTTGATCGTGTTGCGAACGACCAGGGCCTCGCGTTCCGGGTGATAGTAGCTCTGGTTCTTGCAGGTATCGGTTTTCACCTGCGCGATCTGCAACGCCAGTTTCGCCCGTTCATTGATCAACTCCACCAGGGAGCGGTCTACAGTGTCAATCTTGCGGCGCAGGTTTTCTAGTTCATCACTCATGGGAAACAGCGTCGGGGACGTAATCGAAGTGGCTTCAAGGGTGGAAAACGATGTTAATTAATGTGCGAATCGCAAGAGCGTAGGATATTAACAAGAATCGATCAACCAAACCCGGAAAATCGGATCCGGATTCCATGTGCAAAGGACGGGCGGGACAATCCCCCCTATAATGGACCTGCGCGTCAGCAAAGCCATGACCAATGCACGGGGATGAAACCACAGGCAAGGATATCCGGGCCTTGCAGCAGAAATTCAGGGATGGCGGCATCAGCCGTCGCGATTTCCTTGCAGCCCTCGGCGCACTTGGCATCTCTGCTGTAGGAGCCCGATCCCATCTGGCCAGTGCCAGTGCCCTGGCACTGAGCCCGCGCAAGGGCGGTACCGCAATCTACGCCAACAACCTGCACGGACCGGATGACCAGCTGGACCCGATCGTGTTCACATCGGGCATCGACTACACGCGCGGGCGGGCCTGTTACAACAACCTGACCCAGATCCTTGACCACCTGACGCTGCATCCGGAACTTGCGGAGGAGTGGAGCGCCAACCACGATGGCACCGAATTCACCTTCAAGATCCGCAAGGGCGTGGAATTCCATGACGGCTCCCCGCTGACCGCAGACGACGTCGTCTGGAGCATGAACCGTCATCTCGGGGCAGATTCACCATCAGTGATCAAGGCCTATTTCACCTCGGTCACGGAATGGCGCAAAGTAGACAAGCACACGGTCAGGGCCAGACTCAGCGCGCCGGACCGGGACCTGCCGATCAAGCTGGGTGAAAAACAGGCCAAGATCGTCAAGAAGGACACCACCGACTTTCGCAAGGGCATCGGTACCGGCCCGTACATACTCGAATCCTTCGAGCCCGGGGTGCGCTCGCTGCACTCGCGAAACCCCAACTACTGGCGGGACGGACCGAACTTCGACTCGCTGGTGCTGACCGCGATCACTGACCCGATCGCGCGGGTCAATGCTCTGATTGCAGGAGACGTGCATCTCATCGCTTCGGTCAATTCCCGAAGTGTGCGCCTGATCGAAAGCACCGAAGGCGTGCACGTGAACTCGACGCCGTCCGGGCGCTACGGCGGGATCTGCTGCCTCAAGAACACCCCGCCCGGGGAGAGCGACCACTTTGTCAAGGGAATGCAATACATCCAGGACCGCGAGCGAATCGTCCGCTCCATCCTCAAGGGACATGGCCAGGTCGGCAACGATCATCCGATCTCGCCCGTCTACGGGGCCGATCATTGCGCGGACCTGCCACAGCGCCCGTATGATCCTGACAAGGCCAAGTGGCACCTGAAACAGACAGGAATCTCGTCGGCCGAGCTTTTCGTTGCCCCGGTGGCCGCCGGCATTGTGGAAACCTGTC
>VXPJ01000100.1 GCA_009839635.1 Pseudomonadota bacterium | reverse complement strand
CTCCGGGCGCGCCACCTTGTACATTCACCGGATTGGTCGAACCGCTGAGCTTGAAAACACTTAATACGGCCCCATCTTACAGTTAGAACCTGCATGAGGATTCCAGGCACCTCACCCAGCATGCAGGGGCCCGTTCTTGGATTTGTGAATCGGTTCGTAAACCCCGCAGGTTTACAGGGAGTTCTAGATATGGATTTCAAAAAAGCAATGTTGGTACTGGTACTTATCTTGGTGCCGGTAGTGGCCCAGTCCACAAACGGTTATTTCTCACACGGCACGGGCCTGACAAACCGCGCCCTTGGTGGTGCAGGTGTGGCTTTCCCGCAGGATGCACTGGCATCGGCGACCAACCCGGCCGGTATGGTTTTCGTTGGAAACCGCATGGATGTAGGTGCGGTGCTGTTCAAGCCTGACCGCGGGTACTCCCCGAGTGCCAGCCTCGCCAATGGCAATGGCGGTGCATTCACCTTGGGAGCCGGATCGGAGACAAGCCGCAACCGTGGCTTCATCATTCCGAGCTTCGGACTCAACTACATGCTGAGCGAACAGGATGCCGTGGGGCTGTCCGTGTACGGCAACGGCGGCATGAACACCTCGTACAAATCGGGCAGTGCCTCGTTTGATCCGTTCGGGATGCGCGGTGCAGGCGTGTCCTTCCCCGGCGCACTGGGTGCAGGTACCGCGGGTGTGGACCTGTTGCAGGTCTTCTTCAATCTTTCCTATGCACACAAATTCTCGGACCAGTTCTCGGTCGGGGTTAGCCCACTGCTGACGATGCAGAGTTTCCGAAGTAACGGCCTGGACGCATTTGCACCGTTCACGAAAACTTTTGTGGAAAGCCAGGGGGCCCAGATGCCGAATCATCTGACACAAAATGGTACTGACAACGCCTTTGGCTGGGGCTTGCAGGCAGGCCTGCTGGCCAGGGACATTGCCGACGTCGCGGACCTCGGAATTTCGTATCGCACGAAGATCAACATGGAACGATGGGATGACTACGCGGACCTGTTTGCAGAAGACGGCACCTTCGACATTCCTTCCACCCTGTGGGCGGGTGTGGCCATCGAGCTCGCGGAAAACGTGACGCTTGTCGCGGATTATCAACGCATCTGGTATGGGGACAGCGATGCCATCAGCAATGGAGTGCAGAACCTGTTTGACTGCCCGGCACTCGGCGGACAGGACCTCGAGAGCTGTCTCGGTGGTGACCGCGGGGCCGGGTTCGGCTGGGATGACATGGATATTCTCAAGGTCGGGCTGCAGTGGCAGGCCAAACCCCATATCATCGGGCGAATCGGCTACAGCCATGCCAGCCAGCCCATCGGCAGCGACCAGGTACTGTTCAACCTCCTGGCACCGGCCGTGGTTGAAGATCACATTACCTTGGGTGCAACGGTCACCACCCGGGCCGGCGACATCACGGTCGAGGCCATGCATGCTTTTGATAATTCTGTGAAAGGTGACAATCCTTTTGACCCCACACAGACGATTCGGCTCAGCATGGAGCAGTTTGAAATCGGAGTAGGCTGGTCGACAAAATTCTAATGGGGGTCTCCGCTTGTGCGATCACTAGGTCAGACAGCGCTGTTTCCTGACCCTCGACCTACGGCTTAATCCTGTGTGATGTCATGAAGCTACATGCCCGGCGAGCGGTTTGCGCGTATAATTCGATGCAAAAGAAAAGACTTTCATGCACCACATCAGAACAGCTGTTTTTTTGTGGTGTTCAGGTCAAAAGCTTCAAAACCGGAAGATTTTGGGGGCTAGGTTAAATTTGGGAGGCGCACAATGAATCATGCAAGCAGAATTTTCGTGGCAGTTTTGCTCGTTGCCGGGACAGCACTTGGGATCGCTGCTCCGGTGCAGGCGGGCGGGTTTTATTTCAGCACCGAGCTGGGGATGAATTTTGGCTCTTCGATGGACATGACCGGTCAAAGTAACGACCGGGCCAGCGTGTGCGATGGCTACATCAATCCCATGTACGCGACCGTCACCAGTACTCCGGGATACGAAGACTACAACTGCACCGGCCCTGACCGGGGCGCGACTGGTGACTGGCAAAACAGTTTCAGCTCGGATGAAGGCGTCTTGCTGGGTACGGCACTTGGCTACCACGTGGGGGCGTCCCCGTTGCGCATTGAGCTGGAGTACTTCTACCGGGATACCGACTATGACCAGACTTCTGATGTCGGAACCGCCTCCGGGGAAAGCGGTGACAAGCTTGAGCAGGAACTGGTCAGAACGATCGACCGGATCGGCGATCTCAC
The DNA here is from genome assembly GCA_009839635.1 of Pseudomonadota bacterium. GTDB lineage: Bacteria > Pseudomonadota > Gammaproteobacteria > UBA4575 > UBA4575 > WTFY01. Next base: position 18,152 of record VXPJ01000100.1, on the reverse strand, counting down.
CTCACACAACCTGTTTGCCAACTTGTACTATGACTTCTCGGGCAACAGCCGGTTCACTCCGTATGTCGGAGTCGGTATAGGCCTTGGATTTACCGAAGTGGAGTACAGCAGCTTGTGGGCCAGAAACAGTGATGCGGCCCGAATCACGACCGGTGAGGGTCTGCCGAATGCCGCCGAGATCCAGGCGAACCTGGCCAGCACTTCATCCACTGCGGATGCTGAGCTGGAGGACACCCTGTTTGGGTACCAGCTGTTGTTCGGCGTCGATTACGCACTGACCGACACCATGGCGCTTGGTGTCAAGGGACGCTGGGTGGACTTCGAATCCCTCAATGACGGTGGCGTGGTATGGGATCCGTTGCGTGGCCACCCGCCTTATCTGCGCACCCCGGCACAGGCTGGGCAAGGGGGAGACCGCGAGCATGTCAGCGGCGGCATCAAACTGGATGATATTGAGATGTTTGCCGTCAGTGTGAATCTCAAGTACGGGTTCTAGAGACCCGGCGGCACAGCGCTATTGCTCAAGGCTGGCCCGGGGTGGATGGGCTACCGCCGGGACTTGAGACAGGTTCGCAGGCTCGGCGAATGGCCGGGCGGAGGATACGGGTTCATCCGTGGATGCTACGGTGACACACACCTCAAGTCTGGAGTGTCCACCACTGAAATACGTACCTTGCGTCGGGGCTGCATCGGCATAGTCACGGCCGATGGCCATGCGGATGTGGCGGTGATCTGCCGGCGTGTTATTGGTGGGATCAATGCCTACCCAGTCCAGCCCCGGAATCCAGAACTCGGCCCAGGCATGGCTCGCCCCGGCTGGGGTCTGCTCATTGCCGATGCCCTCCAGGTGAAGATAGCCGGACACGTACCGGCTTGGAATTCCCCAGGAGCGCCCGATGGCAATCAGAACATGCGTGTAATCCTGACAAACGCCGTGGCGGGTTTCCAGGATGTGTTCGATGGTGGAGTCAACGTGGGTGCTCCCGGGCGTGTAACTGAAGGCCTCATATAGTTTTGATGCAGCTTGCAGCAGGGATGAAAGCGGGTTTTGGCCGCGCTCGATTTCATGTGCTGCGACAAATGCCTTGAGGGGCTCGCAGACATAAACAAAACGGCTCGGATTCAGGAATGCCCAGTGGCCAACGCGATCGGTGGTCTCCGTCAGGGCCTTCCAACTGCCCGCGTCGGGATCGACAGGTAACTGTGGATCCGGGGCTGCGGCGACACGGGTACGGGCCTGCAGCACGGTTTGCTGGTGCATGCGGTGGACGTTGATCAGGTGGCAGCGGTTGCCGAAGGCATCCATGCAGGGGACAGGGAGTGTCAGCGGCTCGGTGCGCAGATCAAAGTCCAGTACCTGCTGGCCGGCATCTTCCCTTGGATACAGTCTCAACAGCATGACACTCCCGTGGGCTGCTGTTTCGTAATGGAAATTGCAGCGGTGCTCGATCCGGTATTGGCAGGGTGTGGATGATTTCATGTGCCCGGCGTATCCTCGATCTCGTATCCGAAGTAGGTGATCTCGATATTGTCGTGCACCCTGCGGCTTCTATCACGCAGTTCACGCAGCACCGTCCGGGTCGCATCGGTATCATTGAGGTTGTGGCTTGGCCAGTCGAAGTCGATGTACGCGGCCATGTGTCCTGCAAGGCGGCGCGCTTCCCGGGCAGGGCGCTTTTCCGAAACGCGATCCAGTGCCGTGACGATGCGTGCCAGCGCGTACCGGATCGAACGTGAAAGGCGAAGATCGCTGACCAGGAAGTTGATCACATTGACCGGTCGATATTCCAGCGAGTAGCGGCGACTGAAGGTGCCGCGGGCTTCACAGACCTCCAGCAGCGAGCGCCATTCGGGCTCGACGTGGGCCTCGGTCAGGGGGAACACGGTGAGCTGGGCCTCGATGAGTGCGGCAAGCAGCTGCACCCGTTCGACAAAGCGCCCGAGCTGAATGAAGTGCCAGCTGTCATCGCGGTAAACCGTGCTGTCGACGATCCCCGAAAATGTCCGGATCGTATCCTCGGCATGCAGATAGAAGTCGCCCGGGCGATCATCCCAGATATCGGCGATGCCAACCTTGGACAGCTTCAGGTAGGCGACGTTCAGGCAGTACCACATGTCCTTGCTGATCACGTTCCGGACCTGGCGGGCATTCTCGCGTGCCGTGGCAATACAGTTGAGGATCGAGTCCGGATTGCTGGACTCGAAGGTCAGATCGTCGGCCAGCGTGTAGGAGTCAGCCAGCATGAAATCCTCGTCATCGAGATTCGATTCCAGACTGCCGCCCACCGGTTCGCGATCGAGACTGGCGTACAGGCGACGCCAGGTCTGGTCGATCTCCTCCACCGGCCGGTCTTCCAAGGTCCGCAGTTGATCGGCCAGCAGGCGACAGCCGTGCTGTGCCCTTTCGAGGTAGCGGCTGATCCAGTACAGCCCCTGTGCATTGCGTGACAGCATCGCGTTACGGGGGCAGTACCCAGAGGTCCTTGCCGCCGCCTCCCTGGCTCGAGTTGACCACCAGCGAGCCCGGACGCAGCGCCACCCTGCAAAATGCCCCGGGAACCAGTCGCGTTTCCTGGCCGCACAATACAAATGGACGAAGGTCGACGTGGCGGGGAGCAGCTCCTTCATCCGTCAGACAGGGTGCACGGGAGAGGTTGAGGGTGGGCTGTGAGACGTAGTTGGCCGGGTTCTTGCGGATTTCAGCAGCATAGGCGGCCCGCTCATCTGCACTTGCGTGCGGCCCCACCAGCATGCCGTAGCCACCGGAGCCGCCGACCACCTTGACGATCAGGTCCTGCAGGTTGTCGAGCGTATACTCCAGGCCCTCAGGTTCACGGCAAAGATGGGTCTCCACGTTAGCCAGCAGGGGCTCTTCATTGAGGTAGTAGCGGATGATGTCCGGAACATACGCATACAGGCTCTTGTCGTCGGCCACCCCGGTTCCCGGGGCATTGGCAATGGCAACGTTTCCCATCCGGTACGCATAGAACAGGCCGGGTGTACCAAGCTGGGAGTCCTGCCTGAACGCCAGCGGGTCGATATAGTCATCGTCGATCCTGCGATAGATGACGTCTACACGCTGCAACCCCTCGGTCGTTCGCATGTAGACAAATCCGTTGTGAACCAGCAGGTCCTTGCCCTGCACCAACTCCACCCCCATCTCACGTGCCAGGAACATGTGCTCATAGTAGGCGGAGTTGTAGACGCCGGGTGTGAGGAGGACGATGCAGGGGTCGGCAACCCCGGTGGGCGCGAACTCGGCCAGGGTTTTTCGCAGCAGCTTGCCGTACTGCTCGACACCACAGACTTTGTGCAATCGAAACAGGTTGCGCATGCTGGTCTTCAGTGCGCGGCGATTGGCCAGCATGTACGAGACCCCGGAAGGTACACGCAGGTTGTCCTCCAGGACCATGAAACCGTCATGGGTGCGAACAAGATCGGTACCGCAGAGAAAAACGTGGATGCCCAGGGGTACCCGCAACCCGCGCATCTGGGTGCGGTACTGCGGGCAGCCGTAGACGAGATCCGCGGGCACGATGCCATCGGAAAGGATTTGCGCAGGCTCCTTCGCATAGATGTCCGCGAGAAACAGGTTAAGGGCATGCAGTCTTTGGCGCAGCCCGCGCTCGATCTGTCCCCACTCACCGGCATCCAGCACCCTGGGCAGCAGGTCGATCGGGATGATGCGCTCTTGCGCACTTTCATCCCCGTACACGGAAAAGGTGATGCCCTCGTGCAGGAACGACTGCTCCGTCCTGTCCTGCAGGGCCGCAATGTCGGCACTGGACATTCTGCCAAGATGCTCCCAGAGCGCCTTGCAATGTTCGCGCGGCACGCCAGGAGCTGAAAACATCTCGTCGTAAAAGACGGGATCAACCTCATAGTTGGAAAAAAGTGAGGCGGGTTTTGCCGGGTCAAGTGCCCCGGTCCTGAGATGGGCTTCGGGTTCCCTATTCATTTTCATGTCCCTGGGAGGCTTTTCTCTGTCAACCCATTATAATTTATCGCGAAATGGGGGTCACAGGACGTGTCTGCACGCATCACGCCTGAACGCGCCTTTGATGCCCTGCAACAGTGGAATCGGTCATGATGCGGACAAGCGGGTATACTTGCACGTGTATTGGTATTCCATAACGGCCTTGGTTGATACGCACATTACAGTTCATTTGGCCCGTCACACACATCTGGATACGATTTGATGCTCCAACCCCTCGAGCTCTTTATTGGTTCACGCTATTTGCGTGCAAAAAGGCGAAATCACTTCATTTCATTCATCTCGCTGATTTCCGTACTCGGGATTGCGCTCAGCATCATCGTGCTGATTACCGTGTTGTCTGTCATGAACGGCTTCCAGCATGAGGTCAAGCACCGGATTCTGGGAATGACCTCGCATGCGACAGCACTCGAGATGACGGGTACCCTGCGGGACTGGCGGGGATTGCAGGACAAGCTCAAGGACAATGACGAGATCAAGGGTTCCGCACCCTATGTGCAGGCCCAGGGCATGGTGGTCAGCGGCAATCGCCTGACCGGCGCCATGCTCAACGGGGTCGACCCCGCGCTTGAAGGAAATGTCTCGCGGATCGGGGAGTTGGTGCTGGACGGTGACCTGGGCGTGCTGCATGCCGGCGAATACGGCATCCTGCTGGGCGAGGATCTGGCCGACTATCTGCGCGTGGCAACGGGAGACAAGGTCTCCGTGCTGACCCCGGAGGCGAATGTCACCCCGGCAGGCATCGTGCCGAGGCTCAGGCGTTTTACCGTGGTGGGCATCTATTCCGTGGGAGTGCCGCAGTACGATCGCAATACCGCGGTCATGCACATCGAGGATGCCAGGCGCTTGTTTCGCCTGGGCGATGCCGTATCGGGGTTGCGCCTGCGGTTCGAGGACCTGTTCGATGCGCCCGCACTTACCCATGGGCTGCGTACCCAGCTGGGCGAGGAGTACTGGGTCACCGACTGGACCCAGCATAACAGCCAGTTTTTCCGTGCCCTCAGGATCGAGAAAATCATGATGACTATCATCCTGTCCCTGCTGGTGCTGATTGCCGCGTTCAACATCGTCTCCGCACTGGTCATGGTGGTTACCGAGAAGCAAAGCGATATTGCCATTTTGCGCACCCTCGGCGTCACGCCGAAAGGAATCATGAGCATATTTGTCATCCAAGGCACGGTGATCGGCCTGGTGGGAACCATCTTCGGAGCCATCTTCGGGCTGCTGCTGGCCGCCAACCTGGAGGCCATTATCGCCTGGATCGAAGCTTATTTCGGGATGCGGTTCCTGTCCGACAATATCTATCCCATCAATGACCTGCCCTCGAAAATCGACTCCCTGGATGTCGTTCTCGTGTGTACGTTGTCCTTTGTGCTCACCGTGCTGGCGACGATCTACCCCGCGTGGAAGGCCTCACGCACCCAACCGGCCGAAGCGTTGCGCTACGAGTAGGTATCATGACCGAGGTTCTGCAATGCAAGTCACTGGTGCGTACGTTCGCGAGCGGCCCGTTGCATGTGCAGGTGCTCAAGGGGGTGGACCTCAGCGTCGAGACCGGCAGCCGGCAGGCGATCATCGGTGTATCGGGCAGCGGCAAGAGTACACTGATGCACCTGCTGGGTGGCCTGGATACCCCGGATTCCGGCAGTGTGCAGGTGTGCGGGCGAGACATGACCAGCCTCTCGGATGCAGAGCGCGGACAGTTGCGAAACCGTGCACTGGGCTTCATTTACCAGTTCCATCATCTGCTGCCGGAGTTCACCGCCCTGGAGAACGTCGCCATCCCGCTGCTGTGGCGCCGCTGGCCGGCATCAAAAGCGCTCGGCCAGGCCCAGGATTTCCTTGCCAAGGTAGGCATGTCCTCGCATATGAAGCACAAGCCGGCGGAGCTCTCCGGTGGGGAAAGGCAGCGTGTTGCGATCGCCAGGGCGCTGGTGACCGAGCCCCAGGTAGTGCTTGCCGATGAGCCCACGGGGAATCTCGACCGGAAAAATGTCGAACAGGTGCAGCAGCTGATGCTCGAGATGTGCAGGGAACTTGGCATGGCCCTGGTCATCGTGACGCATGACCCGGGCGTTGCGCAATCCATGGACAAGATCTATCAACTGACCGACGGCCGGCTGTCCGTGGTCTGAGCCGAACACCTCCCCTGGATATCCCGCAGGCCATGTCTACAGGCGCTTCTTCCACAACCGGCTGGCAGACCTATTCCCGCTTGCTGGGCTACACCTTTTCCAAGTGGCCGTACCTGCTGCTTGGCTCGGTGTCCCTGCTGGTGTTCTCGGGACTGGATGCGTTGACCGTGTACCTGCTCGGGCCCTTTATCGACGGCGCGTTCGTGGACAAGAACTACGACGAGATCAAGTGGATCCCGGCGGTGCTGTTGCTGGTGATCGTATTGCGGGGCATTGCGAATTTTACCGGCACCTACTACATCGGCTATGTGGGTGCCTACGTGATCAAGGCCTTGCGCCAGCAGATGTTTGACCGGCTGCAGTACCTGCCGGCCCAGTACTTCGACTTCCAGGCCACCGGCAGCCTGTTGTCGAAATTTTCCTACGACGTCGAGCATGTGATCGGCGCGGCCTCGAAAAGTCTGCGCAGCCTGGTGGAAGACACTTCCAAGATCGTTTTCCTGCTCGGCGTGATGGCGTACAACAACTGGAAGCTGACGCTGATTTTCCTGGTGGTAGCCCCACTCATTGCAGCGGTGGTCGGCTATACCAGCCGCCTGTTCAGGAGGTACAGCACGCGCATCCAGCAGTCCGTGGGCAAGATCACCCACATTGTCGAGGAAAGCATCACCGGACACCGTATCGTCAAGCTGTTCGGCGGGCAGGACTATGAAATTCGCAAGTTCGGACAGGCCAACGAAGGGTACCGCCGTTCCTATCTGAGGAAAGTCATGACCAAGGCGGCGAGTACCCCGGTGATCCAGATGCTGGTCGGCTTCGTACTGGTTGTGGTACTGGCAGTGGCTGCCCGCCCGGTGATGGCATCCGGGGAAAGCGCAGGGGAGTTTGTGGCCTTCATCGTGGCGATGGTCTGGATCCTGACCCCGGCAAGAAAGCTCACCCTAGTGAACGAGATCCTGCAAACCGGTATTGCCGCAGGCGAAAGCGTGTTCGAGCTGATCGACACGGAAAAGGAACAGGAGTCCACGGGCAGAACGCTCAAGACCTGCCAGGGGAGAATCGAGTACCGGGGAGTAGGCTTCAAATATACCTCCCGGGAAGAGCAGGCGCTGTCTGACATCAATCTGAGTATAGAGCCGGGGGAAACCGTGGCATTTGTCGGTCGGTCCGGCAGCGGCAAGAGCACGATCGTCAACCTGCTGCCCCGGTTTTACGATGCAGACCACGGCAGCATTCTTGTCGACGGCACCGATATCAGGGAATTCAGCCTAACCTCCCTGCGTGCACAGATCGCCTTTGTCAGCCAGGAAGTCGTTCTGTTCAACGATACGATTGCGAACAATATTACCTATGCGAAAAATGCGAAATCCGGCGATCAGCAGGTGCTGCAAGCCGCTAGGGCTGCCTGTGTCCTGGAGTTTACGGACAAGCTGGCAGACGGGCTGGACACCGAGGTCGGCGAGAACGGTGTATTGCTGTCGGGAGGCCAGCGCCAGAGGATTGCGATTGCCAGGGCACTGCTCAAGGATGCCCCGGTGCTGATCCTGGACGAGGCAACCTCGTCGCTGGACTCAGAATCGGAGAAATACATCCAGTCGGCCCTTGAGGCCGTGCAAAAGGACAGGACGACATTGATCATCGCACATCGCCTGTCGACTACGGAAAAAGCGGACCGGGTCGTGGTGATGGACAAGGGCCGTGTCGCAGAGATTGGCACACCCCAAGAATTGCTGGAGCGCGACGGCGTATACGCCGGGTTGTACAGGCTGCAGGCGCGTCACGTCGCCGTGGATTTGTAGCAAACTGGGAACTTTCTTTGTGGCACTGAACTTCGATCCTGAGAAGGTCTGGTACTCGAACAGCGTGCTTTCGGTCATGCTGTTGCCCCTGTCCTGGCTGTTCCGGATGATCGTCATCCTCAGGCGGGCGTATTACCGGCTGGGTCGCCGCGTGCACAGCACATCCTCGGCTTTTGTGATCGTGGTGGGCAACATCACGGTGGGTGGCACAGGGAAAACCCCGTTTGTGATCTGGCTCGCCAGCCAGTGCCGCAGGCGTGGTCTGAAAACCGGCATCATCACCCGAGGCTACAAGGGTACGCATACGACTCCGGTGGCTGAGGTTGGTGCGAACAGCCGGGTCGAGGCGGTCGGCGATGAGGCGCTGTTGCTGGCAAGAAAGACCGCATGTCCGGTGGTGGTGGGGGCCGATCGAAGCCAGGCACTGGCTTTGCTCGAGCAATCCATCCAGCCGGATGTGGTGCTATCGGATGACGGGCTGCAACATTACGCGATGGGTCGTGATTTTGAGATCGCGGTGATTGACGGCGAGCGGGAATTTGGCAATGGCCGGTGCCTGCCTGCGGGGCCCTTGCGTGAGCCGCCGTCACGCCTGCAAAGCTGTGACCTCGTGGTACGAAACGGGCCTGGCGATCCGCACGCCCCGTGCTTTGAAGTGGAACCTGAGGAACTTCTTGCATTGAACCTGCGCGAGGGACGAAAGCCCTTGCAGGAATTCAGCGGGCGCACAGTGCATGCCGTAGCAGGAGTGGGAAACCCCGGGCGCTTTTTCCAGATGCTCAAGCGGGCAGGCGTTGACATCATCGAGCATGCCTTTCCGGATCACCACGCCTATGTGAAAGCAGACCTTGAATTCGGGGATGATGCCCCGATACTGATGACCGAAAAAGATGCCGTAAAATGTGAGACTTTCCTTGACAGCGACATCTGGTATCTACCCATAATAGTGCAGGTCAACGCGGCCCTGGAACAGCGCATATCGACTCTGATCGAAGGAATTCCGATTGCAAAAACAACTGCTTGATATTCTGGTTTGCCCGGTAACCAAGGGACCCTTGAAGTACGACCAGGAAAAACAGGAGTTGATCTCCACTTCTGCAAAGCTTGCCTATCCGATTCGAGACGGCATCCCGGTCATGCTGGAAGATGAGGCCAGGCCGCTCAGTGGCGAGGAATACGAGAAGTACAAGAGCCAGTAGTGCCTGAAGCGGTTCAGGCACCCTGTGTCCGCCAGTCTCTTCTTATGGATTTCAAGGTAGTCATCCCGGCACACTATGCATCGACCCGACTGCCGGGCAAAGTGCTGCTGAAGGTGCATGGCAAACCCATCATCGAGTATGTCTACAGGAATGCATGTGCGAGTGGCGCCCAGCAGGTCCTGGTAGCCACTGATGACCCGAGAATCGTGGAGGCGGTACAGGCATTTGGAGCCGAGGCCTGCCTCACTTCAGCTGAACACACGTCAGGATCGGACCGGATTGCAGAGGTCATACAGCGCAACGCCTGGCCCGAGGAGACCATCATCGTAAACCTGCAAGCGGACGAGCCGATGATGCCGGCAGAAAACGTAGCGCAGGTTGCAGCCAACTTGGACAGTCATCCGAGGGTCGACATTGCGACCCTGTGCACCGGACTCGCGGGCGAGCATGAGGCCGGTGACAGGAACATCGTCAAGGTCGTCCATGACCGTGACAACATTGCCACCGGCTTCAGCCGGAACGTGGAAACCTTTGCAAAATCCGCCGCTCAAACCGTCTATCGCCACCTGGGGATCTATGCCTACCGTGCAGGCTTCCTGTGCAGGTTTACCCAATGGCCGAGGTCGAGGCTGGAGAAAAAGGAATCGCTGGAGCAAATGCGGGCCTTTGAGCACGGCAGCCTGATTCATGTGGAGATGTGCCGTTCGGCACCGGGTATCGGGGTGGATACACAGGAAGACTACGAGGCCTTGCTGCAGGTAATGTAAAGTTTTCCGGCGGACCTCCGCAGGTCCTTGAAAAAGACCGGAAGCAGGCCGGAGAGGATGCAGGTCCTAATGAAGTTGCAGGGCCGTTCAGGCGTTCTTGGCCAACTCGGAGGCCAGCCCGGTATAGTTTGCGGGTGTCAGGGAGAGCAGCCTGGCTTTTTCGTCCTCCGGGAGTTCCAGCGAACGGATGAAGTCTTCAATCTGGCGGGCATCCAGAGACTGTCCACGTGACAGTTCCTTGAGTTTCTCATAGGCACCCTCAATCCTGTGTTTTCGCATGACTGTTTGTATGGCTTCTGTGAGCACCTGCGGGTTGTTCTCAAGATCCTCCAGCACCCGGCGTTTATCCACCTCGAGTTTTTCCAGTCCCCTTGACAGCGATCGATAGCCAATCTCGCAGTGTGCAGCAGCCACGCCCAGGTTGCGCAGCACCGTCGAGTCACTGAGGTCGCGTTGCCAGCGCGAGATCGGAAGTTTTGAGGAAAAGTGACCCAGCAGGGCATTGGCCACTCCGAAATTGCCCTCGGCGTTTTCAAAATCAATCGGGTTGATTTTATGTGGCATGGTGGATGAACCCACCTCGTTCTCGATCATTTTCTGGGCGAAGTAGCCAATGGAAATGTATGCCCATGTATCCCTGCACAAATCGATCAGGATCGTGTTGATCCTGCGCAGCACATCGCAGTACTCGGCGATGCAGTCGTGCGGCTCAACCTGGGTTGTGAAGCGGTTCAGGCTGAGGCCCAGGGTTTCGGCAAAACCTGCCGTGAGTGCTTCCCAGTCGACATCCGGGTAGGCTGCCCGGTGTGCATTGTAATTCCCCGAGGCGCCGTTCATTTTGGCCAGCAACTGGACGGCATTGAAACTGTCCAGTTGTCCCTGCAGGCGCGCATGCACATTGGCAAATTCCTTGCCCAGGGTCGTAGGAGACGCGGGCTGACCGTGGGTGCGCGAGAGCATCGGCAGATCTGCCAGTTCATGGGCGAGGGTTTTCAGTTTCGATGCAATATTCTTGATGCTGGGCCCCAGGACTTCGACTCGAATCTCGCCCAGCATCAATGAATAGGCTGTGCTGTTTATATCCTCCGACGTACAGGCAAAGTGGATGAACCCGACCTGATCGCGCAGTTCTTCATGCGAGTCCAGCTTGTCCCTCAGGTAATATTCGATGGCCTTGATGTCGTGATTGGTGCGGGTCTCAATGTCCTTGATAGCTTGCGCTTCATCGGTATCAAAATCCTGGATGATACTGTCGAGGAACGCACGTGCAGACGGGGATAGCGATGCTGCTTCAGGGATATCGGTACTCTCCGATAAATGTGCGAGCCACCCGACTTCCACTCTCAGCCGGTGCTTGAGCAGTCCGTACTCGCTGGCAATTTCACTGAGGCACTGTGTCTTGCTTGCGTAGCGACCGTCAACGGGGGAAATCGCTGTGAGTCGACCGGCGGGGTTCATTTTGGAATTCGCAAATCCATGCATCGGCAGTACAATCGTTGAAGTATACTACAATCCCCATGCCGGACCGCCGGAAAGCCAATCAGCCTCAACCGCTACGCTGCTACGTATTCAATATCCACCTGACCGGAGATCTTCAATGACTGATTCAAATTTTCGTACTGAAAAAGACAGCATGGGTGAGCTCAATGTGCCAGCGGATGCCCTGTACGGTGCACAGACCCAAAGAGCCGTGGAGAACTTTCCGATCAGCGGGCTGACACTACCAGATGCGTTCATTCATGCACTGGGCCTGATCAAGGCCGCGTGTGCGCGTGCTAATGCCGAGCTGGGGCTTCTGGACAAGGACACGGAGTCGGCCATTTGCAAGGCGAGCCTGTCGGTCGCCAGTGGAGAGTACGATGCGCATTTCCCGGTGGACGTATTCCAGACCGGGTCGGGCACCAGCACCAACATGAACGTCAACGAGGTGATCTCCCGACTGGCAAGCTCCCTCGCAGACCAGCCCGTGCATCCGAATGACCATGTCAACATGAGCCAGAGTTCCAATGACGTCATTCCCACCGCCATCCATGTCAGCGCATGCCTGCAGACCGAGCAGTCACTCAAGCCGGCACTCGAGCACCTGGTCAGGGTGATGCGCGAGAAAGCCTCACAGAATCAAGCGCAGATCAAGACCGGCCGTACCCACTTGATGGATGCCATGCCGGTCACGCTTGGTCAGGAGATCGAGGCCTGGGCTCAACAAGTGGAGTACGGCATCGAGCGTATCGAGCACACCATGCAGCGACTTCGCCAGCTTGCACAAGGCGGAACTGCGGTGGGCAGCGGGATCAATGCGGCGCCCGAGTTTGCAGACCGGGTCGTGCAACAGCTCGTTGAGCTGACCGGCTACCCCTTTGAATCCAAACCCAACAAGTTTGAAGGTCTGGCCTGCCAGGACGGTGCGGTTGAATTGAGCGGGCAACTGAAAGCGCTGGCCGTCAGCCTGATGAAGATATCCAATGATCTGCGCTGGATGAACTCGGGGCCGCTGGCGGGTCTTGGGGAGATTTCGCTGCCCTCCCTGCAGCCCGGCAGCAGCATCATGCCGGGCAAGGTGAATCCGGTCATTCCCGAGGCGATGAGCATGGTATGTGCCCAGGTGATCGGGAACGATGTGACCATCACGGTCGCAGGGCAGTCCGGTAATTTTCAGTTGAACGTGATGCTTCCGCTGATCGCCCATAACCTCTTGCAGAGTATCGAGCTGCTTTCCAATGCCAGTAGGGTTCTTGCGGACAAGGCCATTGAGGGGTTCACGGTGAACGAGGACGCGCTGCAGGATGCCTTGTCCAAAAACCCGATCCTCGTGACGGCACTGAACCGTATCGTCGGCTATGAAAAGGGCGCGGCAATTGCCAAGGCGGCGTACGCATCAGGCAAGCCCGTACTTGAAGTTGCCAAGGAGATGACAGACCTGGATGAGGCGCAACTGGAGCGCCTCCTCGACCCGGCGCAACTGACCCGGGGCGGGATTCAGGAGTAAGCCGGGCGAAAATGCAGCGCTTGAGCGGGCAGTCTATGCTGCTAGCTGACGCAGCACATAATGCAGGATGCCACCATTCTGGTAGTACTCCACTTCCTGCGGCGTATCGATGCGCACCACCGCCTCAAAGGATTTCTCACTGCCCTCCTCATCAACGGCCGTCACCGTTACAGACTTGGCCTGGCCATTCTGCAGGCCGATGATGCTGTAGGTCTCCTTGCCCGAGAGCCCCAGGCTTTCAGCGGTCTCTCCCTGCGCGTACTGCAAGGGCAGGATGCCCATGCCCACCAGGTTGGACCGATGGATACGCTCGTAACTCTCGGCAATCACCGCACTTACACCGAGCAGATACGGACCCTTGGCTGCCCAATCCCTGGATGAACCGGAGCCATACTCCTTGCCGGCCAGTATGATCACCGGGATGCCGTCTTTCTTGTAACGCATGGCGGCATCGTAGATGGAAGTCTGTTCGCCAGACGGGAAATGAATGGTGATGCCTCCCTCTGAACCGGGTGCGAGCTTGTTGCGCAAGCGAATATTGGCAAACGTACCCCGCATCATGACATTGTGGTTTCCACGGCGTGAGCCATAGGAGTTGAAGTCGGCTGGGATCACTCCCTGGTCCTGCAGATATTCTCCGGCCGGACTTTCTGCGGCGATGGCGCCTGCCGGTGAGATATGATCGGTCGTGACTGAATCACCCAGGTAGGCCAGCACGTGGGCGTTTCGGATATCGCTGACATCTTCGACAGAGCGTGTCATGCCCTGGAAATAGGGCGGGTTTGCGATATAGGTGGAATCTTCCCAGGGAAAGAACTGGCTTTGATCCGCCTCGAGATGGTTCCAGTTGTCCTCGCCGCTGTACACATCGTCATAGCATTGCACGTACTGTTCAGCGGACAGGAAATTTGCCACGGTGTCTGCAACTTCCTGCTGGCTGGGCCAGATGTCCTTCAGGAAGACAGGATTACCGTCAGGGTCCTGTGTGAGGGGTTCCTGATACAAGTCAATATCCATGCGACCAGCAATGGCATAGGCCACTACCAGGGGAGGGGAGGCCAGATAGTTCATACGCACCTGGGCATGTACGCGGCCTTCGAAGTTTCGGTTCCCGGAAAGTACCGATGCTGTGATGAGGTTGTGCTCCTTGATCGCTTCGGCAATCGGCTCCGGCAAAGGGCCCGAGTTTCCAATGCAGGTGGTACAGCCATAGCCGACATTATGGAACCCGAGTTTCTCAAGATCGTCCATGACCCCGGCATTTTCCAGGTACTCGGTTACTACTCGCGAGCCAGGAGCCAGCGAGGTCTTAACCCACGGTTTGACTTGCAACCCCATTTGCGCGGCTTTCCTCGCAACCAGACCGGCGCCCAGCATGGCGCTCGGATTGGAGGTATTGGTGCAGGAGGTGATGGCTGCAATGACAACGGAGCCATCGCTGAGGGCAACGGATTCCCCGTTTACCTGGACCTCCACACTGCCTGTGCTCTGGATGTTGCGTTCCTCCTGCAGGGCTGCCTTGTCACGCAGGAACATCGGCTTGGATTCTCTCAATGCAATCCGGTCCTGGGGGCGACGGGGGCCGGCCAGGCTGGGTACCACGGTTCCAAGGTCCAGTTCGATGTGTTCGCTGTAGTGGGCATCCTCGCCCGTCCCATCGCGCCACATGCCTGTCGTCTTCGCATACGCATCAACCAGTGCAATCTGCTGCGCACTGCGCCCGGTGAGTTCCAGGTAGCGGATGGTCTCCTGGTCAATGGGGAAAATGCCGCAGGTCGCTCCGTACTCGGGTGCCATGTTGGCGATCGTGGCGCGGTCTGCCAGGGGCAGGTCATCAAGACCTTTGCCGTAAAATTCGACAAACTTTCCGACTACTCCATGCTTGCGCAGCATCTCAACCACGACAAGCACCAGATCGGTCGCCGTTGAGCCTTCCGGCAACTGGCCGTCCATCCGGAATCCGACGACCCGGGGGATCAGCATGGAAATCGGCTGATCGAGCATGGAGGCCTCGGCTTCGATGCCACCGACCCCCCAGCCCAGTACACCCACTCCATTGATCATGGTGGTGTGCGAGTCAGTACCGACCACGGTGTCCGGGTAGGCCTGCAGTACACCTGCATTTTCCCTGGAGAAAATGACGCGTGCCAGGTATTCAAGGTTGACCTGGTGCACGATTCCCCTGTCAGGCGGGACAACTTTGAAGTTGGAAAATGCGTTTTGTCCCCACTTCAGAAAATTGTAGCGTTCGCGATTGCGGTTGAATTCGAGAGCTGCATTCAGATCGAAAGCCTGATCGGAACCGAAGTGATCGACCTGCACGGAGTGGTCAATGACCAGTTCTGCAGGCTGCAGAGGATTGATTTTTTCCGGGTCTCCTCCCAGCGACTTCATGGCATCGCGCATGGCCGCCAGGTCGACCACGGCCGGGACCCCAGTGAAGTCTTGCATCAGCACGCGTGCGGGTCGGAAGGCTATCTCGTTTTCAGGGTTTGCGGCAGGGTCCCAGTGCAATATCGCCTCGATGTCCTCCCGTGTCACAGTGCGGCCGTCTTCGCAACGAAGCAGGTTTTCCAGAAGGATCTTCAGCGAGTAGGGCAGACGGGCGGACTGCGGCAGTTCGCCGAGATTAAAGATCTCGTAACAGTCCCCATCTACGGTAAGGCTTGATCGGGTACCAAAACTATTGTTCATGCAAACTCCTCAACGTTTATCGGCAGGACGAGTCCCTGGGAAAAAACCGCAATTATCTGGTATTTCTGCACTGCAGGTAAACTCAAAACAGGTCAAAATTCAATGCAGGCCTTCTTTTTGCAGGGCCCTGATGTTTTTGAGAATCGAAGCCCTCCCGGTCACGAGAGACAAGCGGTTACCCTGTGCATGCCGCCACAGGGCAATGGCCCGTATGGCACCAAGCAAAAGTGCGCGAATCATGCTCGCATACTCGTCCAAATTCAAATAGCTCGGGCTTCCCTGGATGATCACTTTGGGTCCCAAGGGGCTGATGTGTGCCTGATACATCCGGCCAAGGTCCTGAGCCAGTTCGTCAATCGGGGTGTGTTGCGCATCGTACAGCGTTGCTATGCAGCGAATCTCGTCTCCGAGTGCACGTGTGGCTTGCGCGTCCTCGTGCAACTTGCTTTCCAGGAACATCAGGCTGACGGCATGGCGTGCTCGCTCTATGGTGTCTTTACTGTTGCGGTTCAACACATTTTCGGACAGCGCCTGCATCCCCAGCGTCAGGTTCTGTGTCACGCCATAGACATCCAGGTAGTGATCCGTATCGATCTTGAGAACGCTTTCCAGGGTTGCAGGCAAACAGGAGTGGGTCATATTTCCGTCTCGGGCCACCTGCTGGGTCAAAGCCAGGGCCTGATAAAGACCGGCAAGTGCGATGGTCTGGTTTCGGGTCACTGAAAACATGGGGAGTCCTGCATGGTGCCGACACTAGGCTTCGCGCCCGATGATGATGCCTCCTCCGAGGCACCGGTCCTGCTTGTAGAAGACGACGCTTTGTCCCGGAGCGACCGCCCACTGGGGTTCGGCAAAGGAAACTTCGTAGCGGCTATCTTCGCACTGGCGAATCGAGCAGTCCTGGTCCGGTTGGCGGTACCGTATCTTTGCCACAAGGTTCTTCATGTCGGATGGTGGTCCACCTGAAATCCAGTGGATCGTTTGAGTGAAGACGCGGGAATGGAACAGGGCAGGGTGTTGTTTCCCCTGGACCACGTGCAGGGTATTGGATTCGATGTCCTTGTCGGCAACATACCAGGCCCCCTCGGGCAAATGCGCCTGTCCACCGATACCCAGGCCCTGGCGCTGGCCGATCGTGTAGAACATGGCACCCTCGTGCGTACCCAGAGCTTCGCCCTCAGGTGAGAGGATCGGACCCGGTTTGGCGGGGAGATATTGCTTCAGGAAATCCCTGAATTTTCGCTCACCGATGAAACAGATCCCGGTGCTGTCTTTCTTGTCGTGCACCTTGAACGCCTGTGCCTTGGCAATCTCGCGCACTTTCGACTTGTCGATGCCTCCCAGGGGAAACAGTGATTTCTGCAACTGATCTTGCTCCAGGGTATGTAAAAAGTAGCTCTGGTCCTTTTGCCTGTCATGGGCCTTTCTCAGGCTGGTGTCGGAGGAACTTGCCTCACAGCGTGCATAATGTCCGGTGGCAATGTAGTCGGTGTCCAGGTCCAGCGCGTGGTCCAGGAAGGCCCGGAACTTGATTTCCCGGTTGCAGATAACATCCGGGTTGGGTGTCCTGCCGGCCTGGTACTCGTCCAGAAAATACTGGAATACGCGATCCCAGTACTCGCTTGAAAAATTCACCGTGTGCAGGTGGATACCAATCCTTTCGCACACCTGCCGGGCATCCTCGAGGTCGATCGCTGCCGCGCAGTATTCCTCATCGTCGTCCTCTTCCCAGTTTTTCATGAACAAGCCTTCAACCTCAAGGCCCTGCTCGTGCAAAAGCCAGGCGGCTACGGAGGAGTCAACCCCGCCGGACATGCCCACCATTACCTTGCTCATGTCAGTGGCCGTCGGGTGCAGGTCGCGTGCTCACCAGGTCTGCTGAATCGTACGGATAAGGTCCAGGTCATAACGGTTGCCATCCAGATAATCCCGTATGCTGTGGGTGACCATGGTGCTTCGGAGCCTTTGCTCCGGCAGATCAAATATGGTCCCGGCACTGTACCAGCCCGCGTGCAGGATACCTTCATCAAGATCTTCATGGACACGCTCACTGCTGCACTCACCACACAGGGTAAACCGCAAAAAGGTTTCATCCAGATGCGGATGCTTCCAGCAATAGATACCGACCAGCGCGGCTGGATAAAATTCCCAGCCCGTCTCTTCCAGGGTCTCTCGCTGGGCTGCCTCGATTAGGGTTTCCCCCAGTTCCCAATGGCCTGCGGGCTGGTTGAAAACCCTGTAGTTTTCGACTTGCTCCTCCACCAGAAGGAATTTTTGCTCACGCTCAATCACGGCTGCGACCGTCACATGTGGATGCCAGCTCATCGGGGTGTCATCTTAAACGGGATAAAAAGATCAGTATATAAATGCTTGATAAATATGTATTAATCTGGAGAAATTTCAATGTATCTTTGAGCACAGTATAGCAGTGAATTATACTCTGGCTGTACCTCGGGCATGTGATTTCGCGCGCCTTGGGCGAACGGATAAGGCCGTGTGATGTCTGAAATTCAAGTGCCCGGCGGTCCGGGATATGCCTTCGGGACACGGTTAAGTGCTGCGCTGCGACTCGCTATAC
>VXPJ01000058.1 GCA_009839635.1 Pseudomonadota bacterium | reverse complement strand
GGTCAGGAAGGCAAAGGCCGCATGCAATGTTCTGGAGTCAACGATTGCCGGTATCCTCTGCTGTAGATCCTGGAGGTTGAGGGTGCCGGTTAGCATGTACAGCAGGCCAACGCCAATCAATATGAAGGTGGCGCCGATAGTCCCCATGATCAAATACTGGTATGCCGCAGTCAGGGCCCGCCGGTCACGGCCCATCGCAATCAACACATAGGAGGACAGTGAACTGATCTCAAGGAATACGAAAATATTAAAGGCATCTCCGGAGGCAATGATGCCCAGCAGGCCGGTCAGGCATAGCAGGTATGCGGAAAAGAACAGGCTGGCCTTCTCCGGTGGAATTTCCTGCTTTATGCTTTCTCGTGCCGCAATCATGGTGATGCTGGCCGTTGCAGCCACGATGGTTAACAAATAGGCGCTTAGATGGTCGATGCGGTATTCGATTCCCAGCGGTGGTCTCCAGCCGCCCAGGTGGTAGGACAACACGCCATGTACGGACACTTCGTGCACCAGTAGCAAGGCGATGACAAAAGAAATGATGCTCACCGCAGTTGCCAGCAACCAGGCCCAGTTGGCCCGTGTGACCAGTACACAGGCGGGTGCACTGATCAGGGGGATCACCACTTGTAATGCAGGTAAATGAGCCAGCACTAGTTTTCGTCCTGAAGATCATCCTGTTCGTGAATGACGGTTTCGTCGACGGTGCCGTAAGCCCGGTGGATTCTGGCAATGATCGCAAGTCCCAGCGCGGATGTTGACACCCCAACCACGATTGCTGTCAGGATCAGGACATGCGGTAGTGGATTCGAATATACGTCGGCCTCAGCAATCAGTATGGGTGCAGTCCCTCCTTTCACCTTGCTCATGGAGATAAACAGTATGAATACCGAGGTTTGAAAAATATTCAGCCCGATAATTTTTTTGATCAGGTTGGAGTCCGAGATGACGATATAAAAACCCATCATCATCAAAATGATCACGACCCAGTAATTGAAATAGCCTGTGATCATTGCCTATTCGCCGAACTCGTCAAGCGTGTAAAAAATAGCAATCATGACAGTGCCCACCGTGATGCCCACCCCAAGTTCAATAAGAAAAATGCCCAGGTGCTGGGCTTGCTGATGGCCCTGCAGCAACACATTGTAGTCAAGGAAATTTCCACCCAGCAGCATGGTTGCCACACCGACTCCGGTATACAGCAGTACACCTGCTGCAATGAAATAACGGACGGTCTCGGTGGGCAGAATACGTTGGGCCTTCTGCCGGCCATATACCAACGCATAAAGGATCACTGCAGCAGCAAATATTACGCCTGCCTGAAAGCCACCACCGGGTCCATACTCTCCATGAAACTGCACATACAGGGCAAACAGCATGACTGCAGGGATAACCAGCCTGCAGACTTCTCGCAATATCAAGCTAGCACGAAGATTCATTGTTTAGGCCTGCCTCGCTTTGCTGTTTTTCCAAGTAAAAGCAAAACCCCCACAGCCGCTGTGAAGATCACTGCGACTTCACCCAGCGTGTCGTAGCCTCGATAACTTGCCAACACAGAAGTCACGACATTGGGTATGCCAATCTCCTCGCTGCTTTGTGTCAGGTAATGCGGCGCGACATGGGTGTGAATGGGGGCGTTTGCATCCCCGTACAGGGGCATGTCCAGTGTTCCGTAGATCAGGGCTGCCCCCGTAATGGTGATTACTGCAATGGGCAGAAACCTTTTGTGCTTGCTGACAGTCTGTTCCCTTCCTGTGATTGCAATGGTTCCCAGAAGCAGTATGGTGGTGATTCCGGCACCTACGGCCGCTTCGGTGAATGCGACATCCACCGCATCCATTGCCACGAACAGACCCGCTGACAAGAAACTATAGACGCCGCTCGATAGTGCGATCGCCAGCAGACTTTTCATGCGTATCAGCACGACCACTGTAAGCGCCAGCAGGATCAGAAGCGAAAAATTGACGATGGTTTCTATGTCCACAGGTTTTCAGGGCTCTTGAGGGTGCTTGGAATTTTGATCTGAAGCCCGGTTTTTTTCGCTGAGCACTGCGGTGTGCGCCAGGGCATGTACTGCGGTGGGGCCGGTGAGCATCATGAACAGCAGGATCAGAATCAGTTTGATGATCACCAGCGGATCCTGCGATTGTGTGATCAGACCCAGCAAAATCAGTATGGCCCCCAGGCTGTCTATGATGCTGGCTGCATGCACCCTGGTATAAAAATCAGGCAGGCGCATGAGCCCCAGGGTTCCAATCAAGCAAAACACACTGCCTAGTACAAGCAGTATCCAGCTGACTACAAACATGCCCAGACCTCACTCATCGACAGATTTCCCCAGAGAGTCGTGTCGGAACAATTTCAGTACTGCAATCGTCGATATGAAATTAATCAGCGCATAAAGCAGCGCGATGTCCAGGAAATCCGGCCGTGCGGTCAAAAATCCGAATAATGCGATCAACAAGACGATTGCAGTGCCAAATGTGTTGATGGCCAGGATGCGGTCAAAAATTGTGGGTCCAAGAGCCACACGCAGCAGCAGGACAAACATGGCGACCAGAATGGCAATGAATGCAGTAGTAAACATAAGACCCTGTGCAGTTTCAGGAAGTATTGAGGCGCCCTTGCAGGACAGAAATCCGTTCCTTCATTTTTCCCTGCTGCAGTTTCTCGGCCGTCTCTTGAGTCAGTGAGTGCACTTCGATGGTTTGATCGTCAACATTCAGTGTATATGTGCCCGGGGTCAAAGTGATGCAGTTTGCATAGGTGGTCGTGGCTACATCGTTGAGTTTCGATGTGGACACGGTACTTGTGTTGGGGGAAATCGGTAATTTTGGATGCAAAATTCTCCAGCTGACATCCAGATTGGAACGGACCACTTCCAGAAAAAACCAGGGCAAAAATCTGGGCAAATTAAGGCTGAAATACAGTGTATTGAAGTTAGGCTTTTGAAGCGCGAGCCTGTGGATGAGCCAGGCGACCAGCAAGCCGCTGGCAATGCCCAAAGACAGCAACAGGATGCCCAGATGCCCAGACAGCAATACCCACAAGAGGAGTAGCAGGGATGCCGCTATCAATATACGAATCAGCATGGCTTATTGCCGTACGTCGGACTATTCATGTCGCAGAATACTTACGACAAAGATGGGGTTCAAGCAAGAGGCCTGCCTCATGTGATCCGGGTGGCCAGACCCAGTCCTTTTTTCGTGTAGCGGTATGCAGCCTCAGTCTCATTGAGGTGCTCGTGCAAAGCCGCAAGTTCGGCACAAGTCTCGGCCAGAGGTTCCAAGTCCAGGCTGGATTCGAGGTAGTTCTTTGCCTTGTCCCAAAGCTCGGCTCGTTTACACAGGCGACCCAGTGTCAGGTGCAAGCTGGCATCGTGATCGTGCTGGGCAATCCACTGCTCAGCCTGTTGCAGTGCAGATGTGGCATCCACATGTTCCAGTAAACCGAATTGTCGGACCAATCCTGGACTCCAGTGACTGCCCAACATGTCCGTTACCAAGGCTGCGGCTGCCCGATGTCTGCCCTGCGCCCGCAGTGCTTTGACGTAGATCACCGCCAGCCCGTCATCAGCTGTAATTGTACTCCTGAACCGCTTGCCAAGATGTTCAATATCTTCGGCGGTTTCGCCACGCTTGGACGTTTCAAGCAGTCCACAAACCGTGTTTTTCCGTATTTTCTCAAGTGTCTCGGGGCGAATACTGTGGTTCTTTTCTAGGTCGGGGATAATGCCTGCGAGTTGTTGCCAGTTGGGCAGTTGTTCATATGCACTGGCAAACAGGCCAGCAATTTTGGAGTTGTTAGCGATCTTCCCGCTGAACGACTCAATGCAGGCCAGACTCTGTTCTGGCAGGCCCTGTTGCAAAAGGAATTCTGCGCGAAGAATGTCGAGTACGGCCTGCTTTTCCGGCATGGATTCTTCTGCCTGTTCCAGATACTGGTCACGCAATTCGTGGTTCCCGTTCTGTTGTGCAGCACGCGCTGCCCAGATGTAGTTGATGTGCGCACTGCGGGCCTCACTAGCCCCCCGTATCAGCAGCTTCTCTGCCTGCCGCCAGTCCCCTGAGGCAAACTTGACCAACCCTTGGCTTGTATCCACGGCGGCCTTGCGCTGACTGCGTCTGGAACGTGCGGCCCGCAACCGAAGGGGTGCGTTGAATACAAGGCCAAGCAGGCGCAAGGCCAAATACAGTACAACCACTGCAACGCTAGCCCCGACTACAAATCGGACCAATGGCAGCTCGACCATGACATCACCATAGGTGAAGACTGCAAGCCCCGGTGCTTGCATGACGTACAGAATGACGCCTGCAAAGAGGGTCAGAAAAACCATGAAAATTAGCAAGGAACGCAGCATTTAGCGACTCTCTATACTTTCAAGCAACTCCGCCAGAAGGATGCTTGGTTCACTGATGTCTGGAAGTTCCGGTTCGAGGTTCACGGTATTCAAGGTCCCCAGTTCGTCGGCCAGTTCACTCCTGTTGTTCGGGGGTGCTGAGGTTTCAAGCCATGTCAGCGCTGATTCAAGTTCATGATGGTAGCCTTGGCTGTCGCGGCTCGCCAAGGCATATTTGGCGCTGAGCAACCGGGCCTGAAGAAATTCGTGGGTCTGGGTTCCCCCCCGGTGTTTGGCTGACAGGTTTGATGGCGATGCCTTTCGGGTGATGGTGATGGAGTCATCAATCACATCTCTCACCTGGCCGGTAAGCTCTTGCCACAAATTCTGCTTGCTTTCTTGGGGGTCTGGCTGACGAGGTTCAGGTCGCTGACTTGGCGTTGGCTTGGCGTTGACGCTGTCCTGGCGAATCCTATCCAGCAAATTGTTGAGTTGCAGACTGATACCCACCCAGTCTGGATCTGGAACGGTTTTCAGTTTTTGGATCTGCCTGGAGATGGATTCGCGTACGGGGAGCAGGCGAGGGTCATTGAGTTCATGCAGGCGAGTGCTTGCGATACCCAGGGCGACAATGGTTCCCGGAATGTCACGCTCAATAAGCAAACGATGACTGGCCAGATGCAAAATATACAAGGTCTCGTTCAGTCCCCATTCCAGTTGGCTCCGGTTGACACTGGCCAGGGATTGTTGCACGAAGCCGCGGGTGTTTTCCTGCTGGTCCGCCTGCTGTTTCACTTGTTTGGAAAGCCCCATTACTTGCTGTTCGAGTGCTGTGATCTGTTGCTGCAATTCCTCTTTGAACCCCAGAAACTCCGTACTCTCATCAATGGTGGCGATATCGTCAGCCAGGGATTGGCGCTCTGTCGTGGCCTGAACCAGACGCTCATTGAGTCCGAGCCATGCATAATATGCAAGGCCGCCACCGGCGAGCAGCAAAACTGTGATCAGGGCTGGAAGGGTAAGACCGCTGCGAAGCTTTCGACCACTCGATTTTTCCGGAGCACCTGGCCCCGACTCGGAAGGTGAGGTTGGTTGTTGAACGTCCATCGTTTGGCGTGCTGTATGTTTAGCTGGAACCCTTGGCCCATGTTTGCAGAGCCTCCAGCATGGCAGCATCGCTGGCATTACTGGCTATTATAGGACTTTTCGTAAAACCGATGGCGGTGGCAGTTTCGCCAATTCGCTGGCTTCCTGCAATGAGCGCAACCTTGGTCATCCACCTTCGCTCATCGACCGCACACAGGGTCCACAGGTTGTGGGCTGACTCGACACTGTAGATCAGTATGGCTGATTCTTTTGCGGGGCAAGTGCAAAGGTTCACAGTGGGGCGTGTTGCGGGACACGAGCGACGGTAAACTTCAGCAATGTCTACCTTGGCACCGCGGGAATCCAGTTCGCGCGCCAAGTGTTCACGCCCGCCGACCCCTCGAACAATCAGTACAGATTGCCCCTGCAGTTCTTCCTCGGCCAGCAGGTCTTCACTGCGGAATCCGGTCTTGGGCACGATGTCTGTTTGCACGCCATACTGGCCCAGGGCAGCCTGAGTTGCCGGTCCCAACGTTGCAATGCACTGTGTGCTGAATGTCAATTGCAGTTTCTGCATCAACGACATCGCATGGTGAACCGCATTCGCACTGCTGAAAATGACAGTGTCGTAAGTTGCCAGGTTTTGAAGCAAGCGGGTTGCCACACCGGGGTTTTCCACCGGGCGGATGTCAATCGTGGGGAAATACACGATCTTGGCCGGGAATTTTTTCAGAGCTAACAGCAGGTTTCGGGCCTGGGCCACCGGGCGGGTGACTACAATGGTCTTGTCTGACAGGGGTTCGCGACCGGTCATGCTCATTATTTTCGTTCGCTTGCGTATACCAACATCAAAATCCGGGTCAGGATAACCCTGCTAGGACTTTGTCGGCACCCTGTGTGCGCAGGTCAGCTGCAACCTGCTGGCCCAGCAGAACGGGATCCTCTCTATGGCCGGTACGTTCGCTGCGACAAATCTGTCCGCCTTCTGGGTCGCCCACTAGTGCACACAGGATAAGTCTTTCGTTATTCAGCTTGGCAAATCCGGCTATCGGAAGTTGACATCCCCCTTGCAGGGCTTGGCTGACAGCACGCTCTGCCAAAATACGAATTTGGGTGTCTTCGTGGTTGAGTGGCCGGATCAGGGGTTCGATCCGTGGATCGTTCCGGCGGCATTCAATGCCGATCGCACCTTGGCCGATGGCCGGCACCATCTGTTCTACGGTCAAATATGTGCGAACGCGTTGCTCGAGGCCAAGACGTTTCAGCCCGGCGACTGCCAGCAAAATGGCGTCATAATCCCCTGCGTCCAGTCTGGCAAGCCGGGTACTGACATTGCCACGCAAAAGCTTGATCTTGAACCCTGGAAATGATGCTTTGAGTTGGCATGCTCGGCGCAGGCTTGCGGTCCCGATGGTCGCGTTTTCTGGCAGTGTCTCAAGGGTCGCATACCGGTTTGATACGAGCGCATCGTACGGGTTCTCTCGTTTGAGTATGACGGGTAGATGCAGTTCAGGAGGGAGTTCCACCGGCACGTCTTTCATGGAGTGCACAGCGATGTCCGCCTGATCTTCTAGCAGCCCGTGTTCCAATTCCTTGATGAACAGGCCTTTCCCGCCTTGTGTTGCTAGAGACTTCTCTAACAGGCGGTCTCCTGTGGTAGTCATTTTGACCAGTTCCGTAGACAGCCCGGGATGCTCCTGTCGCAGCAGTCGCGACACCTCTTCGGCCTGCCACAGGGCAAGCGCACTGTTACGGGTGGCAATTCTTACATGCACAAAAAATTGTTCGTACTCTTTGTTCAGTCAATCGAAGTGGGCACTGTGCTGTATTTTCTATTGCTTTGGAAGTAAAAAGTTCTTCAGTTGCTTAAAATTTTTGATTTACACAAAGTAGCCGTTGAGCTTAGGCTGATTTGGGGGATAATCCCTCTTTGATTACTGGAACCGGTTGGATGAAGGAAAAAAGCACAAAGCCATGGGGCGGGCGATTTAGCGAAGCGACAGATGAGTTTGTCGAGCAGTTCAATGCATCCGTGGGATTTGATCAACGTTTGTACAGGCAAGACATCCTGGCTTCCCGCGCGCATGCTCGGATGCTCGCGCGCATTGGCGTACTGGACGACCAGGACTGCGACAAGCTGCTGCAGGCGCTGGATACGATTTCAGCGGAAATCGAATCCGGCACGTTCCCGTGGGATAGCGCTTTGGAAGATCTGCACATGAACATTGAGTCGCGTCTGGTCGAACTGGCCGGCGATGTAGGCAAGCGTTTGCATGCCGGTCGCTCACGCAATGACCAGGTGGTAACCGACGTGCGCATGTATCTGCGCGATGCGATTGATGAAATTGACCCGCAGTTGGAAAAACTGCAACTGGCCATCATCACGCTGGCTGAGCGTGAAGTCGATACCATCATGCCCGGTTTTACACACTTGCAGGTCGCGCAGGCCATCACGTTCGGACACCACATGCTGGCTTGGTTTGAAATGATTCATCGTGACCGGGCACGTCTTTCACGCTGCCGTGAAGGCGTGAATGTGTTGCCGCTGGGCGCTGCGGCCCTGGCAGGCAGCGGCTTCCCTCTGGACCAGGAGTTTGTGGCCCAGCAGCTGCAGTTTGCGAAATCTTGCGATAACAGCCTGGATGCGGTCAGTGACCGCGATTTTGCCATTGAATTCTGTGCCTTTGCGGCCATCCTGTTTGTGCATCTGTCACGCATTGCGGAAGAGCTTGTGTTGTGGACTTCGGCACAATTCAATTTTGTTGAGTTGCCGGATCGCTTTTGTACCGGTTCATCGATCATGCCGCAAAAAAAGAATCCCGATGTTCCTGAACTCGTGCGCGGCAAGAGCGCTCGCGTATACGCTAATCTTTTTGCCCTGCTGACGCTCATGAAAAGTCAGCCATTGGCCTACAACAAGGACAACCAGGAAGACAAGGAACCCCTTTTTGATACCATCGATACGGTTAACGACTGTGTCATCGCCTTCGCCAATATGTTGCCGCATCTGCAGGTGAACCGGGATCAGCTGCTTGCAGCGGCGCAGCAGGGTCATGCGACGGCTACCGACCTTGCAGATTACCTGGTACGGAAAGAAGTGCCGTTTCGGGATGCACACGAAATTGTCGGCCGGGCCGTTCAGTATGCGGTTGCCAAGCATAAACGGCTGGATGAACTCAGCGTGCAGGAATTGCAGAACTTCAGCCCGCAAATCGAAGAAGATGTATTCGACATCCTTTCCCTGCAGGGCTCCGTGAATTCCAAAAACACTTACGGCGGTACTTCACCGCAACAGGTGGCCGCGCAGATCAAGCGTGCATATCAGCGTTTGAAGGAGTTCGGGAGCTCCTGACAGAGCACGTTACTGCCAGCACTCCAGCAACCAGGTGCGGATGTCCCTGATTTCTTGCGGGGAAACCGTGTGCGCGCACGGATAGGATTGCCAGGCGACAGTAAATCCGTGTTGTTCGAGGGTCTCGCGGGTGGACTGAGCCGCGCTAATCGGGATCGTCACGTCATACATGCCATGCAACAGCAGGATCGGCAACGAACGGTCCGCCCTGAGGGCATAGTCCGAAAATTTCTTGTGCAGCGGCAACCAGCAGGAGATCGCCAAAATCCCTGCCAGTGGGTAGCCGCAGGACAGTCCTGTATACAGGCATTGCGCACCCCCCTGTGAAAAGCCTGCAAGAATGATCCGCTCTGCAGTTATGCCGGATTGCACGAGCTGCTCGATCAGCGCACAGACGTCACTTGTGCTTTGCCGCAGGCCTTTTTCATCCTGCGGGCTGTCCATGTCAAGACCATAAATGTCGTACCATGCCTTCAGTGGAATGCCGTTATTCAGGGTGATCGGACGAGTTGGAGCGTGCGGGAAAACAAAACGCACACGCAGGTTCTCAGGGAGCTCAAGCTGCTCGACTACAGGCTCGAAATCATGCCCGCTCGCCCCAAGGCCATGCAGCCAGATTACGGCATGCTCCGGGTGATCTTGGGTGTCAATCGTGACGGCGGTCAAGGCCATGGCAGTGGTGGTTTCCTGTCAGCGGAATGGTCTATACAATGACATCTGGTTTAAAGGACAGGGGTGCGTCCGTGTTACAGCCGAGATTATATGTCTTTATTTTGATGTTCTCCTTCCTTGTAGCCGTTGCGGGGTGTGGTCAGACCGGTGATCTCTATCTGCCCGAGGATGTTCCTAAACAAAAGGTCAAAGGTCAATCCTCCAACTAGTTTGTGTGGCCAAGGGGTACACAGACACATCTATCTTATGAACCCATTTACGTATCGTGACAATCTGCTGTATGCCGAGGAAGTAAGTTGTTCGAAACTTGCAGGCACTTACGGAACACCCTGCTATGTCTATTCGAAAGCCTGTATACAAGATAACTATCAGGCATTTGCTGACGCTTTGCAGGATTGGCCGGCGAGAATCTGCTATGCGGTGAAGGCGAACTCCAACTTGGCTATTTTGAATCTGCTGGCCCAGCTCGGTGCCGGCTTTGACGTGGTCTCGGGAGGTGAGTTGGAGCGGGTGATCCGTGCAGGCGGAGATGCTGGAAAAGTCGTTTTTTCCGGTGTCGCCAAGCGTTCTGACGAGATACGTCGTGCCCTGCTTGCCGGAATCTACTGCTTCAACATTGAATCCCAGGAAGAGCTTGACCGCATCGAGTCCATTGCCAAAGAAATGGGTATTCCTGCAAGTGTTTCCCTGCGCGTCAACCCGGATGTCGATCCAAGCACACACCCGTACATCTCCACAGGCCTGAAAGACAACAAGTTCGGTGTGGAGATTGATCAGGCATGGGAACTCTACCAGAGGATTGCCGGAAGCAGCCACCTGCATGCTGTAGGGGTAGACTGCCATATCGGTTCTCAATTGCTGGACCTGGCTCCCTTCCGGGCCTGCTTCGAGAAAATTTTTGAACTGGTGGACCGCCTCCACGGGCAAGGTATTCAGTTGCAGCATGTGGACGTGGGTGGCGGACTGGGAATTCCGTATGCCCCCGCGGATGTTGCCCCGGGTCCACGGGAGTATGCACAGGTATTGAGTTCCTTCATGCAAGGCAGGCAACTCGGGCTGGTCGTCGAACCGGGCCGTGCCATCGTGGGCCAGGCAGGGTTGCTGCTGTGCAGGGTTGAGTACTTGAAGCACACTTCGCAGAAGAACTTTGCGCTGGTGGATGCAGCCATGAATGATTTTCTGCGCCCGTCTTTGTATTCGGCTTGGCATGAGATCAGCCCGGTATGCGAGGAAGACGGGGACGAGGTGCTCTACGATGTGGTCGGCCCCGTTTGTGAAAGTTCGGACTGGTTCGGCAGCCAGCGCAGCTTGCGCATCAGGCAAGGCAGCCTTCTTGCGGTCCATGATGCGGGCGCCTACGGATTTGTGATGGCCAGCAACTACAATTCCCGGATGCGTCCTGCGGAGATCCTGGTTGATGGCGATCAGGCATGGCTGATACGCAAGCGCGAGAGTGTTGAACAATTGTTTGCCGATGAGATTATCCCGGGCTGATGCAGCGTTTGCCTGAACCTGAACTGATGGATGATCCGGCACAGGCCAGGGCCTATGCCCATGCGGACTTCGAGGATGCCCACAGTGCCATCGTGGCGCATTTTCGCCGTGTTTTTGAAAAGCATGAAGCGCCGCATACGATGCTGGATCTGGGTTGTGGTCCTGCAGACATCTCGATTCGTTTTGCACGACTCTACCCGGACTGCAAAATTGATGCCGTGGACGGTGCGCATTTTATGCTGGAGCAGGCACGGACATTTACTGAGCGCGCTGGACTGCATCATCAGATCACACTGCATCTGCAGCGCTTGCCGGACTGTGAACTGCCAGAGAAGTGCTATCAGGCCATTGTCTCGAACAGCCTGTTGCATCATCTTCATGAGCCTCAAGACTTGTGGACAACGATCCGCAAATATGCGAGCCCGGATACGGCCATCTTCATCTGTGACCTGTACAGGCCACAGACCCTGGAGCAGGCTGAAGGCCTCGTCTCCCGCTATGCGGCAGATGAACCTGAGATTCTGCGCCGTGACTTTTACAATTCATTACTGGCTGCGTTTACGCCCGATGAAGTGGAGGCCCAGTTGAGCACGGCAGGTCTGCGGGGTCTGAAGCTTGAGCCGATCAGTGACCGGCACCTGCTTGTTCACGGCAGTATACAAGGCGCATGAAATTGCCCAGGGTCATTGTGTTCAGCCAT
Organism: Pseudomonadota bacterium; assembly: GCA_009839635.1. GTDB lineage: Bacteria > Pseudomonadota > Gammaproteobacteria > UBA4575 > UBA4575 > WTFY01. The sequence goes on along the minus strand of VXPJ01000058.1, from coordinate 8,990 downwards.
GGATTCGTGGCCGTGACAAGATGCAAGGGGGCGGATATTCTAGTGAAGCTGTGCTGACGAGAGGCCGGGGAAATATTCTCAACCCAGGGCCCTGGCTTGCACAGTGTGTCCCTATAACAACGCGGTGGTTGGCATGCGTCTACAATTTACAAAAATGCACGGGCTCGGCAATGATTTTGTGGTCTTCGATGCCATCAATCAGGATGTCTGCTTGAGCCGCGAGCAGTTGTGCTGGGTTGCGGATCGAAGGTTGGGTGTAGGCTGTGACCAGGTGCTTGTGGTGCGGCCCGCATCGGACCCTGAGGCTGACTTTGACTACCAGGTCTATAACAGCAACGGAGAGGAAGTTGAACAGTGTGGGAATGGAGCGCGCTGTATTGGCAAATTTCTCAGGCACAGCGACCTTACACACAAGAATTCAATCAGCGTCAAGACTGTCAGTGGCATATACCACATCCATCTTCGTGAAGATGACCTGGTAACCGTCGACATGGGTATGCCCGTGTTTGAACCTGAAAAAATCCCGTTTACTGCTACACAGACATCGTCAAGCTACATGCTTGAGGTTGGCAAACAGCAGGTCGAAATCGGCGCGGTTTCGATGGGGAATCCGCATGCTGTGATGCAGGTAGACAATATTGAGCATGCGCCCGTGAGTACCCTCGGTCCCAAGATAGAAGTTCACCCGATGTTTCCCCGCAAAGTCAATGTTGGTTTTATGCAGATCCTGGATTCCCAGCATATTGCCCTGCGTGTGTTTGAAAGGAATGTAGGAGAAACCAGTGCCTGTGGCACCGGTGCATGTGCTGCGGTAGTGGTAGGTCAATCCCAAAATCGGCTTGGCACAAAAGTGTCTGTCCGGCTGCCCGGGGGACGCTTGCTGATTGAATGCGACCATCCGGATCAGCCTGTGTTGATGACCGGTCCTGCAACGTTGAGTTTTGAAGGGAGCTTGATGCTATGAGCATAGCAACCACGCGGCAGGCAAGATTGTCAGCAGAAAGCTGCAACAGTTTGCAACCGGTCAGCCGCTTCCGGCTCATTGCTTCAAAAATAGGCAAGGCCGTTGTTTCCCTTTGCGCAGATCAAGTGGTACCGTAAGGAAACGTGAGCGCAATTGGGGAACGACATGGCTGCAGTGACTGGTTTGCCAAACACCCAGGAACTCGTTCGTAGATATTTGCGTTACCTGAGCGATGAGCGAAGGTATTCCCCCGCCACCGTGGAAAACTACCGCAGGGACATTCTGCAATTCGTAGGGTTCGTGGAGTCAGCCAAGGTAGAAAACTGCTGTCAGGCGGATGCGCTGCATGTACGTGACTTTGCAGGCTCGCGCCGGCGGCGAGGGATTTCTGCACGCAGTTTGCAACGCAGCCTGAGTGCTCTCAGAGGGTTCTACAGTTACCTGCAGCGAGAACGGCTGGTCGGGAGTAATCCTGTTACCGACGTGAGTGCACCGGGCGCCAAGAAAAAACTTCCCGAACTGCTGGATGTGGACGAGATCAACTGCCTGCTCGCACAGGTCCCGCAAGGGCCGCTCGAAATGCGCGACCATGCAATGATGGAGCTTATGTATTCATCCGGACTGCGCTTGGTTGAGCTGGTCAACTTGAATATCGAAGACTTGGATCTGCCTCAAAGCCAGGTGCGTGTACTGGGCAAAGGCAACAAACCACGGTACCTGCCGGTTGGACTTGCGGCCTGCAAGTCACTCAGACAGTGGCTGGATGCAAGGAAGACCTGGGTTGACGAGGGTGAAAGTGCGGTATTCATTAGCAACCGCGGCAGACGCTTGTCCTCACGTGCTGTACAGCAACGCATGGCACGGCTAGCTCGTAAACATGGTTTGGACAAGCATGTCCACCCGCACATGCTACGTCATTCGTTTGCGAGTCATTTGCTGGAATCCAGCGGGGACCTGCGAGCCGTGCAGGAAATGCTGGGGCATGCGGACATCAGTACGACACAGATCTACACCCATCTGGATTTCCAGCACCTTGCACAGGTATATGACCGTACCCACCCACGTGCCAGAAAAAACCCATCCCGTAAAAGATCCGCTCCTGGAGAGGAATAAGCCACACCTTTAGTCTGGTGTAATCTGTCTGTGGTTTTTGATAATCTGGCTTCGGCAAGGCGTTGAGGTCACCCTTGTATTCGATACTCTGCAACTATTAACCCGTCTCACGGACGCTACGTGTATGCAACAATTTGAAGGTACTACGATTCTCAGTGTTAGGCGCAACGGCAAGGTAGCACTGGGTGGAGATGGTCAGGTATCCCTGGGCAATACCATCATGAAGGCCAATGCACGTAAAATCCGCAGGCTGTACGAAGACAAGGTGATTGCAGGGTTTGCCGGAGGGACTGCCGATGCGTTTACCCTGTTTGGGCGCTTTGAATCCAAGCTTGAGCAGCACAATGGCCAGCTTACCCGTGCGGCCGTGGAACTTGCCAAGGACTGGCGCACGGACCGCATGCTGCGCAGACTGGAAGCTTTGCTTGCGGTCTCGGACCAATCCACGTCGCTGATTATTTCAGGCAATGGCGATGTTATCGAACCGGAAGACGCACTGGTCGCGATCGGTTCCGGGGGACCGTATGCCCAGGCGGCAGCCAGGGCTCTACTGGATGACACTGGACTAAGCGCCAAGGAGATCGTGCTCAAGGCACTGAATATCGCAGCGGGCATTTGCATCTACACCAATACAAGTATCTCGGTCGAAGAACTGTAGCTTTCTGTATACCCAATTCAGGAAACCGGACTTTTCATGTCAAACATGACCCCGCGAGAAATTGTTCAGGAACTCGATAAACACATCGTAGGGCAGGACGAGGCCAAACGAGCAGTGGCTATCGCATTACGCAACCGATGGCGTCGTCAGCAGTTGTCAGAAGCCCTGCGCATGGAGGTCACTCCGAAAAATATACTGATGATCGGGCCTACCGGTGTGGGGAAGACTGAAATCGCACGGCGTTTGGCACGCTTGGCCAATGCACCTTTCATCAAGGTTGAGGCCACCAAATTCACGGAAGTGGGCTACGTGGGCAAGGAGGTCGATTCCATCGTCCGTGACCTTGTCGATACGTCGGCAAAAATGATGCGTGAACAGGAGATGGAAAAAGTGAACTTTCGTGCTGAGGAAGTGGCCGAGGAGCGGATCTTGGATGCGTTGCTGCCGCCCAGAGCAGACTCCGAGACAGACGGCGTGCCGGGATCCATAAGTGACACCAGGCAAAAGTTCAGGAAAAAATTGCGTGAGGGTGATTTGGACGATACGGAAATCGATGTGGACGTAGCGGTTATGCCTGTAGGTGTGGAAATCATGACCCCGCCAGGCATGGAGGAGATGGCGAGCCAGTTGCAGGGGATGTTTCAAAACTTGGGCAGCAACAAGAAAAAAACCCGCAAAATGCGCATCGGAGAAGCCATGAAAGTGCTGACCGATGAAGAGGCGCACAAATTGATCAATGAAGAGGAACTTAAGGCGAAAGCTCTCGAGAATGTAGAGCAGAACGGGATCGTGTTTCTGGACGAGATTGACAAGGTTACGAAACATGGTCAGACCAGTGGTACAGATGTCTCGCGCGAGGGTGTGCAGCGGGATTTGTTGCCGTTGGTAGAAGGCTGCACCATCAGTACCAAATACGGCATGGTCAAGACCGACCACATACTGTTTATTGCCTCCGGGGCATTCCATGTATCCAAACCCTCGGACTTGATTCCAGAGTTGCAGGGCCGCTTGCCAATTCGGGTCGAACTCAAGGCACTTACCGCGGACGACTTCGTCCGCATATTGGCTGAACCCGACGCCTCACTCACAGAGCAATACACCGCGTTGCTCGCTACTGAAGGCGTGCACGTGGATTTTGCAGAGGACGGCATCCGCAAGGTTGCCCAGATCGCGCATGATGTGAATGAATCCACCGAAAATATCGGTGCACGCAGACTGCACACGGTGATGGAGCGCCTGCTTGAGAAAATTTCATTTTCCGCACCGGATGAAAGTGGTACGTCAATCACTATTGATCAGGCTTACGTGGATGAAAATATCGGTGAACTGGTTAAGGATGAGGACCTGAGCCGTTATATCCTGTAACTTCTGCAAGCATGCCAACGATTGAATAAAAAAAGGTCAAGACGCTTTGCCAAAAAAGATACCCACCGAAATTCACCTGCATCAGAAGTCGAGGATGCTGGAGATCGCATTTGATGATGGCAAACGTTTTAAGCTATCGTGCGAATACCTTCGTGTACACTCGCCTTCTGCCGAAGTGGCCGGTCACGGGCCTGGGCAGGGAGTATTGCAGGTAGGAAAGGAGGATGTCGGCATCAATGCCATCGAGCAGGTAGGCAATTATGCCGTTCAGTTGGTCTTTGATGATAATCACGACACTGGGATTTTTTCTTGGGAATATCTTTATGAACTTGGCATCGATCAGGAACAAAAGTGGCAAAGATATCTGGAGCGTTTGAAAGAGGCAGGTTATCAAAGAAAGGTTCTGGGTGAATAAAACCACCCTTACACTCCGGCTCGGTCACGCAGCTTCCTTCACAAGTATTAACCCTGGTACAGATGCAGTCGTTGGCATCACATAGCACAGTACGCTTGGCATGCAAGAAAAAAATACTCATTTTGGATATCAGGATGTAAGTCCTGGAGAGAAAACAGAAAAGGTCAGTGCAGTGTTTGACTCGGTGGCCAGCAAATACGATGTGATGAACGATGTCATGTCATTTGGTCTGCATCGGATCTGGAAGCATCAGTTGGTATATCTCGCAAATGTTCGGCCCTGTTACAAAGTGCTAGATCTCGCAGCCGGCACGGCGGACCTCTCTGCACTGCTGGCTCCGAAACTGGGTGAGCAGGGTGAAATCACACTTTGCGATCTTAACCTTACAATGCTGGAACACGGGCGCGGGAAACTCGTGGATAAGGGGCTGCTGAAAAACCTGCATTACGTACAGGCGATGGCAGAAGTACTGCCTTTCCGGGAGAATTATTTCGATCGTGTCGTCCTTGCCTTCGGCTTGAGAAACTTTACGGACAAAAGCCAGGCCCTGCAGGCAATATTCAGGGTACTGAAACCGGGCGGGCAGTTACTGGTGCTGGAGTTTTCCAAAGCCCATAAATGGCTGCGCAAGGCTTACGATTCATACTCTTTTGGGTTTTTGCCGAAGATGGGTAAGATTGTTGCAAGGGATGCTGGCAGCTACCGGTATCTTGCGGAATCAATACGCAAACACCCTGACCCGGACACACTGCGGTCAATGCTGGAATCGGCGGGTTTTCAGCAGTGCGATTTTCTGGATCTCGGGTTTGGGATCGTGTGCATACACCGCGGCTACAAGCTCTCTGCGTAAACAGGCATGCTGGTCAAACTCATCAACTACTCTCTAAAGAAATACTTCGACCGCGACCCCGAGGTTGCAGGACGATTGCAAGCGCTCGAAGGTAAAAATCTGGTATTCCATTTGACAGACCTGAAAAAGGAATTTCTGGTCGCTCCTGGACAAGAAGGTGTTGTGGTTGCCGATCATACTGAAAACGAGTCCATTGAGATTACGGCCAGAGTCCACGCGGATGTCGTAACCTTGCTGAACATTGCTCTCGGTGCGAAATACCAGCCCTTGCTTGAGAATGGCTCTGTGCACGTACAAGGTGATTTTGAGGCAGTAAGACAGATGGGAAGGATTTTTCGCGACGTGGAGATCGACTGGGAAGAGATCGCGGCCCCCTGTGTTGGGGACGTGCTGGCACATCAGCTTGGCACGTGTCTTGGTCATGCAAGCAACTATAAACGCCGTTCAATCAAAAACTTTCTCTTGGATGTAAGCGAATACCTGCAGGAAGAGTCCCGGGTGATGCCGGCAAGGGCGGAAATTGAGCGATTCCTGAAGGATGCTACAAGTCTGGAAACTGACATCGGCCATCTTGAAGCCCGCATTGACCGGCTTGGCAAGACAGATCGCCGGTAATCATGCGCTACGTTCGTTTATTTATCCGGCTTTTCCGTATCAACATCGTATTGATCCGGCATGGCCTTGAAGAAGTCCTGTTCGAAATCCCCTATTTTCGACCGATACGGTTCTTGCTTTTCTTGTTGCCATGGCACTGGTTTCGAAAAGAGGAAATCACGCATGGCGTACGTATCCGCTACGTGCTGGAAGACCTGGGCCCGATCTTCGTAAAGTTTGGACAAACGCTATCCACACGTCGTGACCTGTTTCCTGAAGAGATTGCCGATGAGCTTGCCAAGTTGCAGGACCAGGTCCCGCCCTTTTCGGGGGAAGTAGCCAAGCAGTTGGTCGAGCAGGCGCTTCAGAAGTCGGTAAACGAGGCTTTCGGTGAGTTCGGCATCGAACCCATGGCATCGGCCTCGATCGCACAGGTGCATCCGGCCAAGCTTCATGAAGGTACCGATGTGGTGGTCAAGGTGTTGCGCCCCGGCGTTGAAAAGGATGTGCGACAGGACTTGGAACTTTTGCACGTCATGGCATCCATCATGCACCGATACTGGAAAGATGCACATCTGTTACAGCCTCGCGAAATAGTGCAGGAGTTCGAGCGGGTCGTTCTGGATGAACTCGATCTTCTGCGAGAGGCTGCCAATGCCAGCCAGCTGCGCAGAAATTTTGAAAACTCACCGGATTTGTATGTACCGGAGGTTTACTTCGATCTATGTCGGCGAAATGTCTTGGTGATCGAGCGCATCCATGGTATTCCGGTAAGCGATCGGGCAGCTTTGGAACGGCATGGAATCAATCTCAAGAAACTCTCAGAACGAGGATGCATTATCTTTTTTACACAGGTGTTCAGACATAATTTTTTTCATGGGGACATGCATCCTGGCAATATTTTCGTCTCCTATGAGAATCCGGAAGATCCCAAGTACATCGGTGTTGATTTTGGGGTAATCGGCACACTCACGACATCTGATAAAAGATATCTGGCAGAAAATCTTCTGGCATTTTTTAATCGTGACTACCGCAGGGTGGCGGAACTGCATTTGGAATCAGGATGGGTTCCGCCGGATGTACGGGTAGAGGAATTTGAATCTGCCATTCGCACGGTCTGCGAGCCCGTGTTCCAGCGTCCGCTCAGCGAAATCTCGTTCGGAAATCTGCTCGTGCGACTTTTCCAGACCACCCGACGCTTCAATATGAAGGTGCAGCCCCAGCTGGTGTTGTTGGAGAAGACCATGCTGAGCATCGAGGGCCTGGCCCGTCAACTGGATCCAAGCCTCAATCTCTGGGATACGGCGAAGCCTTTCATGGAGCGCTGGATGAGCGAACAGGTCGGGGTGCGTGCACTGGCTTTGGGGGTGCGCAAGCAGCTGCCCCGCATGGCAGAGCGCCTGCCGGAAATTCCGGACCTGGTGTACACGAGCATGAAGAAGTTTGAACAAAATCATGACATGCTCGAACAGCAGAATCAGGAGTTCAAAGCCCTGCGCAATGAAGTCAGGAAATCAAATCGGGCCATGACCGTGATCCTGATTCTCGCTTTGGCCGGTGCCTTGGCGGGCATGTGGTATCTATAGTCATTTGTTAACAGGCGCGGGCCCTGTCATACGGATGGACGTTACTCCTATTCTTGACCCTTTAAATAGTGCGCAGCGGGAGGCGGTCACTGCAGGAAATACGCCGGTGCTGGTCATTGCAGGTGTAGGCAGTGGGAAAACGCGTGTTCTGGTGCACCGAATTGCATGGCTGTGTGAAGTGCAGTCAGTTTCTCCCTACAGCATGCTTGCTGTTGCATTTACCAACAAAGCCGCAGCAGAGATGCGTGCACGTGCGGAAAATCTGCTGAACTATGAGATTGGAGGTCTGTGGATCGGGACCTTCCATGGAATTTCACATCGTCTGTTGCGCACCCACTGGCAGGAGGCAGGTCTCAAGGAGAACTTTCAGGTTCTGGACAGTAATGATCAGTTGCGTCTGGTGAAACGCATCATTCAGGACCTGGATTTGGATGATTCCCAATGGCCCCCAAAACGGATGCAGGGATACATCAACAGCCAGAAAGAAGAAGGTTTGAGGGCAGCAGCCCTGCGGGACCGTGAGGACCAAACGACACGGCAGGAGACCCGGATATACACCGCATACGAGCAGGAGTGCGAGCGTATGGGCTTGGTGGACTTTGAAGAACTGCTATTGCGCAGCCTGGAGTTGCTTCAGCAGAATGCTGAAATCCGCGCTCACTATCGTGAAAAATTCCGCCACATCCTAGTCGATGAGTTTCAGGACACGAACGTTATTCAGTACAAGTGGCTCAAAATGTTCGCAGGAGATGACAATCCGGTCTTTGCCGTGGGTGATGATGACCAATCCATTTTCAGTTGGCGGGGTGCACGCGTCGAAAATATCCGCAACTTCGTGCGCGATTACAAGAACACACAGCGATTCAGGCTGGAGCAAAATTACCGCTCCACCAGCACGATCCTGTCGGTTGCTAACTCGTTGATCAATAACAACCCGGGACGCATGGAAAAAAAACTTTGGACAGATGGCGTTGTTGGAGAACCTGTTCACTTGTATGCGGCATTCAACGAACAGGATGAAGCATGCTTTGTTGTGGATAGGGTGCAGCAATGGGTTGAGTCCGGCAGGAGCCGCCGTGATGAAATTGCCATACTGTACCGCTCCAATGCGCAATCCCGGGTTTTCGAAGAGGTCTTTATTTCACAAAGTATCCCATACCGGGTGTACGGGGGGTTGCGTTTTTTCGAGCGTGCGGAAATCAGGGATGCGTTGGCTTATCTGCGTCTTGCACAAAATCATGAAGATGATTCCTCTTTCGAGCGAATCGTCAATGTACCTCTCCGTGGGATAGGTCAGCGCACGCTGGCACAGTTACGTGATTTTGCTCGCGATCATCAGATAACGCTTTGGGATGCTGCTGAAAAAATCTGCCGTTCTGGTGGACTGACTGCACGCTCTGCTACTGCCTTGGAGAATTTTCTAGAGCTCATGCAAACCCTGAGAC
>VXPJ01000031.1:10327-20701 GCA_009839635.1 Pseudomonadota bacterium | reverse complement strand
GGACAGCCCTTTTGACTTTGAGGCGAGCACACGTCTTTTCCTGCCGGACATTGCGGCCGAACCGGGCAGCGACGACTACACCGGTCTTATGCTGGATGCCGTCCTGCCCGTGCTACACGCCAACCGAGGTCGTGCATTTTTTCTGTTTAGCAGCCACCGGGCCCTGCGTCTTGCCGCTGATTTTTTACGGGAGGCGAACAAATTCAATCTGCTGGTACAGGGCGAGGCACCGCGCAGGGAGCTGCTTGAGCGCTTTGTGAAAACCGAACAGGCTGTTCTGCTTGGTGCCAGCAGTTTCTGGGAAGGCGTGGATATTCGGGGAAGCGCATTGAGCTGTGTCGTCATCGACAAGCTGCCCTTTGCAGCACCGGATGATCCCGTGCTAGCCGGGCGCCTGCAGGCCTTGCGCGAGTCGGGAGAAAACCCGTTCTTGTTCTACCAGTTGCCACAGGCAGTAATCGCCCTGAAACAGGGTGTTGGCAGGCTGATCCGTGATGAAGACGACTACGGGGTGGTGGTGATTTGTGACCCGAGACTGACAGCCAAGGCCTACGGGAAGTCATTCATTAACAGTCTGCCGGACATGCCCCGCATTTCCAACCCCGATGAGGCGATTCACTTTCTCGACCAGCAAGAGTCCAGGCATGAAGTATCTTGCAATTGAGACGGCTACCGAGTGCTGCTCGGTCGCACTGTTCCATGACGATGCGATCATCAGTGAAAGCGAGGTGGCGCCGCTTCGCCACAATGAAATCGTGCTGTCCATGTGTGAACGGGTCCTGGCGCAGGCCGAGGTCGGTCTTTCCCAGCTGGATGGCATCGCGTTCGGATGCGGCCCCGGGGCATTCACTGGCGTGCGCCTTGCCGCCAGCGTCACCCAGGGAATCGCTTTGGCACAGGATTTGCCGGTGGTCCCGGTCTCCTCTCTGGCGGCCCTGGCACAAGCTGCCCATTGCCAACACGAGGCCTCGCAAGTACTGGCCTGCATCGATGCGCGCATGCAGGAAGTCTACGTGGCCCTGTATCAACTCGATGAAAACAGGATCATGCAACTGGAGGGCGAAGAGCAGGTCATCGAACCCGCCCTGGTGAGCGTGAAAGTCCATGAGCACTGCATGGGTTGTGGCTCGGGATGGAGGCCCTATGCGGAAATCCTGCTTGAGCGTTGCGGGAAAGCCATTGCCTTTGATGCCGACGCTGCACCGCAGGCAGAATTCGTGGCCGTGCTGGCCAAACCGCGTTTCGAACGCGGCGAAACGGTTTCGGCGACGGAAGCCCTACCGGTCTATGTGCGTCATGATGTCGCACAAAAACCGAAATCCAGGGCCATCTGAGTGCACCTGCTCCCAGCCCGGTAGAAAAAAGGAAATGTAAGGGATTGATAATAAAAGATAAGTCGAAGCCGACGACGTCGACCGGATCGAGCGACTGCCTATGTGGCCTTCGCGGCATGTTCGCCCGGAAGCAGCCTCCGCCTTCACTCTCCGCCAAGTGGTACACCATCCACGATGTGGCGCTGAATAGCCTCCGCCCAGTGGGCCATGAAGTCCTCGAAGGCCTCGGCGAACGCTCGAACGAAGTCGTCCGCATCCAATGACAAGGACGTCATGCGATACCTCACGGACGCTCGGCTTCGGTTCTCGCCGTCGGGGGTTACACCCACGTCCACCATGGCAGCATGGTGGTCGGGAACGATACAGACGAACGACGCGAGGCCTGCGCCAGGCTCATGTCGCGTCTGGACCCACGTCGCGGTTCCCAGATCTTTCTTGACGGTCTGGAAGACGACACCCTCTCCCGCACCGGGCTCGACTGGATGCAGGTAGCTCGGGTTCCACCCTGCTACCCATCGTCGCTCGCCCTCTGCGCTGAACAAGGGGAAAGCCTCCTCGGCCGATAGCGCCATGCTAACCGCGCCTGCCCTTTCTACATGGACTCGCGCACCAGTATCCATCGACATAGTCGCCTCCAACTCGAACGCCGTGATGTTATGTGAGATCACTCACCGTGCCCCAGTTCTCATCTGATCGGAACAGGCACCCAACGCCGAAAGGCAAGTAATCACCGCATCTCGTCGCGATCGTGCCGCACGAGGTAAGGCATCTGCCGGAGGCGTACTCAACGCAAGCATACCAACAAGCGTGTAATCAACTCCAGCGACCAACGGGGCGTTGGTCACCAGAAGAAAAATGCACCTGTCTTTCTGCCGGGCAGGCGTAGAGCATCCCGGAACCTTTCTGGCCGATTTTGCTACACTGCACCGATGGAGCGCATCTACAGCGAACCCAGCCCCATCCTGATCCACCATCTCAAGGACATCCTGGAGGAAAAGGGTATCCCCACCATCATCAAGAACGAGTTTTTGAGCGGCGGCGTGGGCGAGTTGCCGCCTACCGAGGTATGGCCTGAACTGTGGATCGTGGATAAAGAGGATGGAGATGCTGCCCAGAAGATTGTGCAGGATTTCATACAGTCGACCAAAAGCCTTTCCGGGGACTGGGTATGTGCGGCATGCGGTGAGCATGTGGAAGGCCAGTTCAAGGTGTGCTGGAACTGCGGTGCAGTGCCGGAGGCGGATTAGGGCTGCGGGGTATCGGGCAGGCAGAATGGAATGAAAACCCAAGGACGTCTCTTCCGCACAGCGAAACTGGCCCTGCTGGGGTGCCTGTTAATACCATCGGCTTCTGTCGCCGGATGGAGTGTCACCGAGGTGCATCTGCAGTACGGCAACCTGGATGTACCCACGTTTGCAGGCGGGGGTCATTCCGATCACCTCATCTATACACTGCAACATGCCAGTGGCTGGGAATACGGGGACAACTTCATTTTTCTGGACGTGCTCGATGCGCGAGAGTCCGGTTTCCAGGATTTTGATCTGTACGGCGAGTGGTACTCGAATTTCAGCCTCGGGAAACTGTCGGGTCGAAAAATCAGCTTCGGCCCCGTATCAGACATCGGCTTTTTGCTGGGCCTCAACTGGGCCCGCGATTCCGAGGTGATGAAATACCTGCCGGGCCTGCGGCTGTCCCTGGACATCAAGGGCTTTGCCTTTGCCAATCTCGACATCATGGCGTACATCGATGACAGTAATGGACTGTCCTCGGGCGGTGCGCCGAAAGAAGACGATTCTTTCCTGATAGATTTCAATTTTGCACGACCCTTCAGTATGGGCGCTTACCAATTCAGCATCGAGGGCCACATCGAATATGCCGGATCACGGGATAACGAACTTGGTGACCGGGTCGAATCCTGGGTGCTGGCCCAGCCACAGCTGCGCTGGCGTGCAAACGACCATGTATCGATGGGAATTGAATACCAGTACTGGATGAACAAGCTCGGGGACAAGGCCACCGATGAGAATACCGTGCAGGCCCTATTTGTCTGGACGTTCTGACATCCGGCAGGGAAGCTGAAACTCAGCTGGCCTGGATCTTTGCAAGCTGTTCGCGCAATTGCTGCAAGGAGGCTTGCGTGGCGTCGAATCGCGCTACTTCCTGCTCGACGATGGCCGCAGGTGCCTTGTCTTTGAAATTCGGGTTGTCGAGCTTGCTTTTGAGCTTCCCCAGACCGGACTCCAGTTTGCCGATCTCCTTTTTCAGCCTCGCACACTCTGCGTCCTTGTTGATCAGGCCTGCCAGCGGGATGAGGATTTTCATTTGGCCCGCAAGCGCCGTGGCGGACTCAGGCGGTGTTTCATCCTGTAGCCAGCGGACATCCTCCAGCATGGCGAGCTCGTGGATGTACGCGCGAGTGTCCTCAAAATACGCCTGATCCTGCGAGGAGCCGTTCTGAATCAGTACGGACAGCCGTTTCCCCGGCGGGACATCCATATCGGAGCGTACCTTGCGCACAGCATTGACCAGCTCCTTCGCCCACTCCATTTTCTCCAGGCTTGCAGTATCCACGTGCTGCGGGTCGCTGCACGGGAAGGGCTGCAGCATGATGCTTTCGCCGTCAATACGCATTCTTTGCGCAATCAGTTGCCAGATTTCCTCGGTGACGAAGGGGATGACCGGGTGCAGCAGGCGCAGCGAGGTATCCAGCACCTCAAGAAGCACGCGCCGTGTGTTCTGCTTGATATCCTCTGGCGCATCATCACGGAAAAGTGTCGGCTTGCACAGCTCGATATACCAGTCACACAGTTCATGCCAGACAAAGTCGTACAGGGTCTGTGCGGCCAGATCGAAGCGGTAGCCCGACAGGTATTTGTGGGTCAGGTCAATCACATCCCGCTGCCTGTCGAGGATCCAGCGATCCGCCAGAGTGGTATGGCGGGAATCAACATGTGTGGCGATGTCCTGGTTCTCGGTGATCATGAGCGTAAAGCGTGCAGCGTTCCACAGCTTGTTGCAGAAATTGCGATACCCCTCGATGCGGCTGAGGTGGAACTTGATGTCGCGCCCGAACGAGGCCTGCGCGGCGAAGGAGAACCGCAGCGCATCGGTGCCATGGGCCTTGATGCCGTTCGGATATTCCCTGCGCGTGGTCTTCTCGATCGCAGGTGCCATGTCTGGCTGCATCAGCCCACGGGTGCGTTTTTGTACCAGCGCCTCAAGATCGATTCCGTCGATGATGTCGATGGGGTCCAGCACGTTGCCCTTGGATTTTGACATCTTCTGGCCGTTGGCATCGCGCACCAAGCCGTGCACGTAGACCTTGCGAAACGGGACATCGTCCATGAATTTCAGGCCCATCATGACCATGCGTGCCACCCAGAAAAAGATGATGTCGAAGCCGGTGATCAGCACGGAGGTCGGGTAAAAGGTCTCGAGGGCATCGCTTTTTTCAGGCCAGCCGAGCGTCGAGAAGGGCCACAGTGCAGAAGAAAACCAGGTATCGAGCACGTCCTCGTCCTGGGTCAGTGCCTGCTCCGGGTCCAGGCCGTACTTTTGGCGCACCTGCGCCTCGTCGCGCCCGACATAGACCGTGCCCTCGCTGTCATACCAGGCCGGGATGCGGTGCCCCCACCACAACTGGCGACTGATGCACCAGTCCTGGAGATTGTGCATCCACTCGAAGTAGGTTTTGCTCCAGTTCCCTGGCACGAACTCGATTGAGCCGTCTTTCACGGCTTCGATGGCCGGCTCGGCCAATGCCTGCACGCTGACGTACCACTGGCGGGTCAGATAAGGCTCGACAATGGCACCGGAGCGGTCCCCGCGGGGGATAACATGGCGGTGCTTTCGGATCTCGGCGAGCAGTCCCTGCGCCTTCAGGTCTTCGATGATCTTCTTGCGCGCCTCGAAACGGTCCATGTCCCGGTAGGCCGGCGGCGCGTTGTCATTGAGCCTGGCATCGTCGGTAAAAATGTTGATTTGTTCCAGATCGTGGCGTAGGCCCACTTCATAGTCGTTGAAATCATGCGCCGGGGTGATCTTCACGCACCCGGAACCGAATTCCGGGTCCACGTATTCGTCGGCGATGACGGGGATTTCCCGATCGGTCAGGGGCAGCTTGAGCGTCTTGCCGACGAGGGCCCGGTAGCGCTCATCATTCGGGTGCACGGCGACCGCACTGTCTCCAAGCAGCGTCTCGGGCCGGGTGGTGGCCACCGTCACATGGCCGTCTCCGTCGGCATGTGGGTAGCGTATGTGCCACATGTGCCCGTCTTCCTCTTCCGAGATGACCTCGAGGTCGGATACCGCGGTATGCAGCACGGGGTCCCAGTTGACCAGGCGCTTGCCGCGGTAGATGAGCCCCTCGTCGTAGAGGCGAACGAACACCGTCTTGACGGCCTCGGAGAGGCTGTCGTCCATGGTGAACCTCTCGCGTGACCAGTCCAGCGAGGAGCCCATGCGTTCGAGCTGACGGCTGATCGTTTGCCCGGAATGCTCCTTCCACTCCCAGATTTTCTCCACGAACTTCTCGCGGCCGAGATCGTGGCGCGTCTCGCCCTTCGCGTTCAGCTGCCGCTCGACGACCATCTGCGTGGCAATCCCGGCATGGTCTGTCCCGGGTTGCCAGAGCGTGTTGAAGCCCGCCATGCGGTGATACCGGGTCAGGCAATCCATCAGGGTGTTGTTGAAGGCATGTCCCATGTGCAGGGTGCCCGTGACGTTGGGCGGGGGGATCATGATGCAGTACGGGGGATTGCCGCCCCCGCCAGGTGCAAAATAGCCGCTGTCCTTCCAGTGCCGGTACCACTTCTGCTCGATGTTTGCTGGCTGGTAGGTTTTTTCCATGAGAGGTGCCTGAATACCGGGTTCCGGACGGGAACGCTATGCGCGCGTATGATGCAGCCAGCCTGAGGCTGCATGCAAGCACGGTGTGGCGGTCATCAAACTGGCCGTGCGCGACTCAGTGCTCCTGCGGGTAGGCCTGCGAGATCAGGTATTGCGACAGCAGGGGTACCGGCCTGCCGGTGGCCCCTTTTTGCTTGCCCGAGCTGTGCCAGGCGATGCCTGCGATATCGAGATGGGCCCAGCGGTATTTCTCGGTGAACCGGGACAGGAAGCAGGCGGCCGTGATGGTTCCGGCCCAGCGCCCGCCGATGTTGGCCATATCGGCAAAATTGCTGTCCAGCTGGGACTGGTAGTCCTCCCACAGAGGCAGCCGCCAGGTGCGGTCCCCGCTGACATCCCCCGCCTTGTACAGATCCTCGACCAGCGGCTCGTCGTTGCACATCAGCCCGGAGGGCACATTGCCCAGCGCCACCACGCAGGCCCCGGTCAGCGTGGCGATGTCGATGACGGTCTCGGGATCGAACTTTTCAACATAGGTCAGGGCATCACACAGCACCAGGCGCCCCTCTGCATCCGTATTCAGGATCTCCACGGTCTGCCCGGACATGGTCGTGACGACATCGCCCGGCCGGCTGGCCTTGCCGCCCGGCATGTTCTCCGCGCACGCGACCACGCCGACCACATTCATCGGGATCTCCAGTTCGCAGCAGGCCTTGATCGTGCCGAGCACGCTGGCCGCACCGCACATGTCGAATTTCATTTCGTCCATGGCATTGCCCGGCTTGAGCGAAATCCCGCCCGTATCGAAGGTGATGCCCTTGCCGACCAGTACCGCCGGGCGCGCATCCGCCGCACCGCCACGGTATTCCAGGGTCACCAGCTTGGCGGGCTGTGCGCTGCCGCTTGAAACCGACAGCAGTGCGCCCATGCCCAGTTTTTTCATCTGCGCTTCTTCGATCACGCGCACCTGCAGTTTCGGATGTTCCTTTTTAAGAGCACGTGCCTGCTCCGCCAGGTAGGTAGGCGTGCAGAGATTCCCGGGCAGGTTGCCGAGATCCTTGGCAAGTGCCATTCCGCTCGCAACCGCTTTTCCGAATTTGCGGCCTTGCCTCAAGCTCTCCAGTTCGCTGGCCTGGTCGGCCAGGAACTTCATTTTCTTCAGCAGGCTGCGGTCCTTGCCCGCCTTGGGCAGGGTGTGCGTGTAGCGGTACGCTGCCGCTTCGCCTGCCATCACGCTGACCTGTACCCGGGTGGGCAGGTCGGTATCCTTGACCGGCAATTCGACGAGGCTGTTGATAACGTTGGCGGCGTTGCATTTTTTGGCCTCCTGGATGCCGGCGGACAGGGCCTTGTGGAAGGCATGTGTGGTGAAGTGCTCGGCCTCTCCGCAGCCGACGATGACGATATGCGCGTGTTTGCTGCGGCTTGAGGTATGCAGGGTGGTCGCCTGGCCCAGAGTGGCCTTGGCGTGGCCGCGCTGGCAGGCCTTGGTGAGCTTGCCCCGGTAGAGCGTGTCGAGCTTTCGTGCGGAAGGGCTCAGTTGTCTGGGCTTGAACAGTCCGACGATGACACAGTCGGCGGTTTCCTTGTCCAGGGCTGCGGTTTTGGCGATGTACTCCATGGAATTCCTCTATATTTGGCGATGGGTTTTCCCGTTACTGCTAAAATAATACTGGTTTTGGCCCGCAAGTGGGTAGACCCGAAGCTGCAAACCACCTGATGTTTTCAACACTCAACCGTTATTTCTCCCGTGAACTTGCCCTCACCTTTGTTGCGGTGAGTGCCATTTTGCTGGCCGTGGTGGTGAGCAAGTCCTTCGTGTCCCTGCTGACGCGGGTCATGGAGGGCAAGATGTCTGCGGATGCAGTGCTGTCGCTGCTAGGCCTGGGAATTCTGGAGGCTGCGATCCTGCTGGCCCCGTTTGCCCTGTTCATCTCGGTCATGCTGGTGATGGGCCGCCTGTACCGTGACAGCGAGATCTACGCGATCAAGGCCAACGGCATCGGCCAGCTGAGACTGTTCCGGTATGCAGCGCTGTTCGTGCTGCCGGTGATCGTGCTGCTCGGCTATGCCTCGGTATTTCTTACCCCGCAGATCGCACAGCAGGTCGAGACCATCAAGCTCAAGGCCAAGGAGCGCACCAGCGTGCTGGGGCTGGTGCCCGGCCAGTTCATCGAGGCCCGGCAGGGGGACTGGGTCGTTTTCGTCGAGTCGGCCGACCGTGAATCCGGCACGGCCAGGAACATATTCATCTACGACCGGCGCGGCGACAGGATATCGATTGAGACCGCGCGCAGCGTGCAGCAAACGGATTCCCCGGAGCTGGAGGGCAGAACGCTGGTGCTGAGTCAGGGCCGGCGGTATGAGGGAATCCCGGGCGAGGGCAACTTCACGGTACTGTCCTTTGACCACCACAACGTGCGCATCCCCGAACTCAATGCCGCCCCCGACGACGATGACCCCGAACTCATGACGGCGGCACAACTGCTCGCCGCGCACGCAAACCCCGAACTGGCCGAGTTTCAATGGCGGCTGTCGATCCCGGTGGCGGCCCTGCTGCTGGTGCTGCTGGCCTTTCCGCTGAGCGTGGTTCGCCCGCGCCAGGGAAGATTTGCCAAGCTCGGCCTGGCTATCGTCATATACCTGATCTATTCCAACCTGATGATCCTGGCCGAAGCCTGGGTCGCGAATGACAGGCTGCCCACCATGCCGGGCTTGTTTGCCGTGCACGGGATCGTCGCGCTGATGGTTGTGTTCCTGTTCATGAAGCAGGGCGAGTGGGCACACAGGACATGAAGCTTGTCCGCCAGTATGACGGGTACCTGGCCCGCACCGTTCTGGTCAGCACCCTGCTGGCCTTTGGCGTTCTGTTTGCCGTCGATTCGACCATTGACCTGATCAACGACCTGGAGTCCATTGGCAAGCGGGGTTTTGGCGTGCGCCATGTCCTGCTGATGCTGTTGCTGGGAATGCCGCAGCGCCTGTATGATCTGATGCCCGCGTCCTTGCTGCTTGGCACATTGCTGGGCCTCGGACACCTGGCCGCACGCAACGAGCTGGAAGCGCTGCGCTCGGTGGGGGTCGGGCGATTGCGCATTCTGGGCTCGGTGCTGGCGGTGGGCACGGTACTGGTGGCTTTCAGCATGCTGGTCGGGGAAACCATCGCGCCCACCACAGAAGGCTATGTGCGCAGCCTGAACAAGACCAGCGACCTGCACAAGATCTCCATCCGCTCGCGCCATGGACTCTGGACCCGCGACAGGCACCGCTTCATCAACGTCAAGCAGATCTTCACGGATTACCGCATGACCGATGTCTGGGTGTACGAGATGGATGCCGAGCAGCGGCTCAAGCGCGTGAGCTTTGCCAAGACCGCGGTCTACGAGGGGGATGCCTGGAGGCTGTCGCAGGTCCGCCACAGCCTGATCACGGAGCACGGGGTGCAGGTTTCAGCCTCGGAGGAGGAGTCCTGGGCTCAGCTGATCACCCCGGAGCTGTTCAATGTGGTGACGGTCAAGCCCGAGCACATGGCTGCGGCAAAGCTTGGCACCTACATCGACTACCTGGAGCAGAACGGATTGAATTCACAGCGCTACCAGCTGGCCTTCTACAACCGGTTTGCGGTGCCGCTGTCCGGGCTTGCAATGCTGCTGCTGGCGGTGCCGTTCGTATTCCGTCCGGTGCGCTCCGGGGGGCAGGGTCAGCGCATAGCGCTTGGCATCGGCATCGCCGTGGTCTACAACCTGCTGAGCCGGATGCTGGGGAATGCCAGCGTCGTGTACGGGGTGCCGGCGTTTCTGGGTGCGTTCTTTCCGGTGGCGCTGGTCCTCGTCATCGCGTACATCGCCTACCGGAAAATGGCCTGGATCTAGAGGCGCACCAGCCGGGTCCCCGAGGCGATATCGTGCCAGCTGCGCGATTGCGCATCGAACAGGACCCAGAAGTACCCCAGGCCCAGCGGAATCCAGGAAATCAGGGCCACTGCGAAGCGCACCAGCGCCGTCCCCCAGCCCAGTGTCGAGCCGTCCGTGCCGACCACCTTGAATTTCCAGGTGCGCATGCCGAGCGTCTGCCCGCCGTGGGTCCAGCACCAGGCATAAAAGACGAATGAAAGCACGAGCAGGTATCCCTGGTAGAGGATGAACAGGTCGTGTCCGGGATGGATCTTGAGCGGGACCACAAGCACGAACGA
>VXPJ01000031.1:609-10317 GCA_009839635.1 Pseudomonadota bacterium | reverse complement strand
AAAGAAGCGTGACCAGCAACAGGAAGTCATACAGGATGGCGGCAAAGTGGCGCGGCAGTGAAACCGGCTGGCCGTCGCGCAAAAGCGTCTCGTTCATGGGCGGATTATAGAATAGGCTCAAGTTGATTTTGCCATGTGAAGTTCATACACTGGCTGTGCCCTGCCTCAATGGTGCGGGCCTCGGTGAATGACCAGCCAAACGGGGTATGACTCAGGCCAGACAGCATTCCACCCAACCCATGGTTCATGCTACCCCAGTCCATCATCTGCCCCCACGACACTGCCTTATTTCCTGTATTTCCCTGACCGGTGCAGTCGGCCTGCTGCGGTGCATGCAAGACCTGGCGTATGGGTGATTCGGCTGCGGACCTTTCGGTCATCGAGGCATTCCTGGACAGCCTGTGGGTCGAGCACGGGCTGAGTGAAAACACGCTGCGTGCCTATCGCAATGACCTGCTGGGCCTGTCCCGCTGGCTGTCCCGCACGGCGACCGGCATCACGGAAGCACACCGCGAGCACGTGCTCGATTACCTGTCCTACCGCGTGCAGCAGGGCAGCCGACCACGTTCTTCGGCAAGACTGCTGTCCAGTATCCGGCGTTTTTACCGCTACCTCGTGCGACAGGGCACGCTCCAGAAGGATCCGTCCGCGGAGATTGAATTTCCCAAGCTGGGGCGGGCACTGCCGGGCACCTTGACGAAGGAGGAGGTCGAGAAACTGCTGGATGCTCCGGATACCCGGACCGCCCACGGGGTCCGCGACCGTGCCATGCTCGAAGTGCTGTATGCCTGCGGGCTTCGCGTCAGTGAACTGGTGGCCCTGACCCTGTATCAGGTCAACCTCAACCAGGGCGTGATCCGCGTGCTGGGCAAGGGCAGCAAGGAGCGACTGATCCCGTTCGGCGAGCAGGCCGGCGAGTGGATTACCGAGTTTGTCCGCGGTGCGCGCGCCGAGCTGCTGAAATCCGGGCGCCAGTGCGATGCCCTGTTCGTGACCAACCGCGGTGGGCCGATGACACGCCAGGCCTTCTGGCACCTGGTCCGAAGGCATGCGAAAAAGGCCGGGATCAGCAAACACCTTTCGCCCCACACCCTGCGCCATGCCTTTGCTACCCACCTGCTGAACCACGGTGCGGACCTGCGGGTGGTGCAGATGTTGCTGGGACACAGCGATCTGTCGACTACCCAGATTTACACGCACGTGGCCCAGGCGAGGCTTCAGGAACTGCACCGCAAGCACCATCCTCGTGGCTGAGGCAACGCCAGGTTTTGGGGAATTAATTTTTACAGCGGTAGTCTCACGTGTTGTATTATCCCGACCCTAGAGGAGAGCAACAGGGAGTCATTGTGCGCAACCGAATTATTCTCATGTGGGCCCTGGCAGCCCTGGCAGGTTCCGTCCTGGCAGGCGAGGCTGAGGACATCGCGAACATCAAGCAACGTCTGCACCAGCTGGTGCCCGGGGAACCCTCTTCCATCCGGCCTGCAGCCATACCCGGGTTTTATGAAGTCATGTATGGAACCGAGCTGCTGTACCTGTCCTCAGATGCACGCTACGGGATCCAGGGCGAGTTGGTCGACCTGGAGATGGGCGTGAATCTTGCCGAAGCTGCACGCTCCAATGTGCGCAAGAGCCTGATCGAGGCCGTGGATGAGTCGCAGATGCTGGTCTATTCCCCGTCGGACCCGCGCCACACCCTGACGGTATTCACCGACATCGATTGCGGGTACTGCCGCAAGATGCACTCGGAGATGGGAGAGCTGCACGATCACGGGATCGCGATTCGCTACCTGATGTTTCCCCGCAGCGGCGTGGATACCGTCTCGTACGATAAGGCCGTCAATGTCTGGTGTTCGGAAGACCCGCTGACTTCGCTGACCCGGGCCAAGGCCGGCGAGGAGGTGCTGTCGGCAGACTGTGAAAACCCGGTGGAGTCGCAATACCAGCTCGGGAAGCAGGTTGGGGTGACCGGGACGCCGGCGATCATCACAGAAGAAGGCCGGATGCTCCGCGGCTACCAACCGCCCAAGGAACTGGCCGCCACCCTGGATTCCCTGTCCGAAAGGAATGCCGCCCCTTGAGCCTACCCCAGGTGAGACGCCATCCAGGTCGAGCCCCCGTTGATGTGCAACCCCGTGCCCGCCTGCGGCGATGACCGGGAGGCCAGTTTGACATCCAGCCCAGTGCGCGGGGCCAATTCATGAGTGCGAGATACGATGCCTCGGGCATCGAGGTGCTGAGCGGCCTAGATCCGGTGCGAAAGCACCCCGGCATGTACACGGACATCACCCGGCCCAACCACTTGGCCCATGAACTGATCGACAACAGCGTCGATGAGGCGATCTCGGGCCACGCCAAGAACGTCAACATCATTCTGTACGAAGACGGCTCACTGGAAGTCGCCGATGACGGGCGCGGAATGCCGGTGGACATGCACCCGAAGCTCAAGTTGCCCGGGGTTGAAGTGGTGTTGTCGACCCTGCATGCCGGCGGCAAGTTCTCCGACAAGAACTACACCTTTTCAGGCGGCCTGCACGGGGTCGGCGTGTCCGTGGTCAATGCCCTGTCCAAGCACATGGAAGTCTGGGTGCGACGGGACGGCAAGGAATACAACATGGCGTTCAAGGGCGGCAAAAAGGTGTCGGACCTCGAGGTCACCGGCTCGGTGGGCAAGAAGAACACCGGCACCACCATCCGCTTCTGGCCGGATGCAAGGTATTTCGAGACCTGCAAGTTTTCCATTCCCAAGCTGCTGCACGTCATGCGCGCCAAGGCCGTGCTGTTTTCCGGTCTCACGGTGCGTTTCGATGACCAGCTCAACGGCGACCAGCACGAGTGGTGCTACCAGGGCGGTATCCGCGACTACCTGCTCGATTCCATGCAGGGACTCGACTGCATTCCCGGTGATGCATTTTGCGGGGACTTCGAGGGCGGGCAGCAGGCGGTGGAGTGGGCGCTCGCCTGGACGGAGGAGGCGAGCGAGGGTCTGCAGGAAAGCTATGCCAACTTGGTGCCGACCCCGCAGGGCGGCACACATGTGTCGGGGCTGCGCTCCGGTCTGACCGAGGCGCTGCGTGAATTTTGCGAGTTCCGGAAATTGCTGCCGCGCGGCATCCGCCTGGCCCCGGACGATGTCTGGGAAAAACTCTGCTATGTCCTTTCGGTGCGCATCCGCGATCCCCAGTTTGCCGGCCAGACCAAGGAGCGGCTGGGTTCGCGAGAGACTTCCGTATTCGTCTCCGGGGTGTCCAAGGACTCATTCAGCCACTGGCTGAGCCAGAATGCCACGGCGGGCGAACAGATTGCCCAGCTGGCCATCCGCCATGCTGAGGCACGCATCAAGCGTGGCAAGAAGATCGTGCGCAAGAAGGCACTGACGGGTCCGACCTTGCCTGGAAAGCTGATCGATTGCAGTTCCGAGGACCTGGCGCAGACAGAGCTGTTCCTGGTGGAGGGCGATTCCGCGGGAGGCTCGGCCAAGCAGGCGAGGGACCGGGACTTTCAGGCCGTGATGCCCTTGCGCGGCAAGATCCTGAACGCCTGGGAGGTTGCATCTGAGCAGGTGCTGGCCTCGCAGGAGATCCACGACATCTCGGTGGCGATCGGCGTGGAGCCCGGCAGCGAGGATCTGAGCCGGCTGCGCTACGGAAAGATCTGTGTGCTCGCCGATGCCGACCCGGACGGGTTGCATATCGCCACCTTGCTGAGCGCCCTGTTCCTGCAACATTTTCAAAAGCTCGTGGAACAAGGCCATGTCCATATCGCCATGCCGCCCCTGTACCGCATCGATGCGGGCAAGGAGGTGTTCTACGTGCTGGACCAGGAGGAGTGTCAGGGTGTGCTGGACCAGCTCAAGGCGGAGAAGAAGGCGGGCAACGTCACGATTACGCGTTTCAAGGGCCTGGGGGAGATGAACCCGATGCAGCTTCGCGAGTCCACCATGGCCGTGGACAGCCGCCGCCTCGTGCAGTTGTCGCTGGTCGACCCGGGCAAGACCTTTCAGTCCATGGACCGGCTGCTGGCCAAGAAACGGGCTGCGGACCGGCGTCGCTGGCTGGAGCAAAAAGGCAACCTCGTCAAGGATCAGAGTCTTCGCGAAAGCCCCGAACAGTTCCTCGACAAGGCCTGATTGCCCATGAGCACGAATCTGGAAATGGATTTTGGCGGCAACTCGAAGTTGCCCATCCAGGAGTTTGCCGAGCAGGCCTACCTGGAGTACTCGATGTACGCCATCCTCGACCGGGCCTTGCCGCATATCGGCGACGGCCTCAAACCGGTGCAGCGTCGTATCGTGTACGCCATGTCCGAGCTCGGCCTGTCTTCGGGCTCCAAGCCCAAGAAGTCCGCGCGCACGGTCGGCGATGTCATCGGCAAATACCACCCGCACGGGGACAGCGCATGTTACGAAGCGATGGTGCTGATGGCCCAGGAATTCTCGTACCGCTATCCCCTCATCGACGGGCAGGGCAACTGGGGCTCCACCGATGACCCGAAATCTTTTGCCGCCATGCGCTACACGGAGTCCCGCCTGACTCGCTATGCAAAGGCCTTGCTGGCAGAACTGGAGCAGGGCACCGCGCAGTGGCAGGCCAATTTTGATGCCACGCTGTCCGAGCCCGCCGTGTTGCCGGCACGCTTGCCCAACGTACTGCTCAACGGCGGTGCCGGGATTGCCGTGGGCATGTCGACCGACATCCCTCCCCACAATCTCAACGAGGTGGTGGATGCCTGCGTGTACCTGCTCGAACATCCCAAGGCAACGGTAGCTGACCTGTGCAAACACATCCTTGCCCCGGACTACCCGACCGCTGCAGAAATCACTTCTGCGCAAGAGGAGATTCGCAACCTCTACGAGACCGGCACGGGCTCGATCCGCATGCGCGCCTGCTACGAGGCCGAGGACCGCAACCTGGTGGTCACCGCATTGCCCTACCAGGTTTCGGGAGCCAAGGTGCTGGAGCAGATCGCCCAACAGATCCAGGCCAAGAAGCTGCCCCTGGTGCAGAATTTGCGTGATGAGTCCGATTACGAAAATCCCGTGAGAATCGTGATCACACCTCGCAGCAACCGTACGGATACCGAAGCGCTCATGTCGCACCTGTTTGCGACCACGGACCTGGAGCGAAATTACCGGGTCAATCTGAACGTGATCGGCAGCGACGGCCGCCCGAAGGTCAAGAACCTGCGCGAGCTGCTGAAAGAGTGGCTCGCATTTCGGGTGCAGACCGTAAAGCGCCGCCTGCAGTGGCGCCTCGACAAGGTCGAGCGCCGCCTGCACATCCTGGCCGGGCTGCTGATCGTGTACCTGGACCTGGACGAGGTGATCCGGATCATACGTGAGGAGGAGGACCCCAAGTCCCGGCTGATCAAGAAGTTCCGTCTCAGCGAGGAGCAGGTGGAGGCCATCCTGAATGTGCGTTTGCGCCACCTCGCGAAGCTTGAAGAGGCAAAGATCAAGACCGAGCAGCAGGCGCTTGAGGACGAACGCGGGGAACTTCGCTCCACGCTGAAATCCACCCGGCGCCTGAAGACGCTGGTCAAGAAGGAGTTGCGCGAGGATGCCGCAGAATTCGGGGATGCCCGGCGCAGCCGTCTGGTTGAGCGCGAGGTCTCCAGTGCACTGGACGAATCGGAGCTGGTGCCTGCCGAGCGAGTGATGGTCGTGCTGTCCGAGAAGGGCTGGACGCGGGCGGCCAAAGGAGTGGACGTCGACGTGCATGCGCTGAGCTACCGCACCGGCGATGCCTACCAGGCACATGTCACGGGCAAGTCCAACCAGCTGGTACTGTTTCTGGATGCAGAGGGGCGTTGCTATGCCCTGCAGGCCCACGGCCTGCCGTCCGCACGCAGCCAGGGTGAGCCACTGAGCGGGCATTTCAAGACCTCGGACGGTGCCCAGTTCGCTGGCCTGATGATGGGTGAGGACGAGGACCGCTTCCTGGTTGCGAGCAGTGCCGGGTACGGTTTTGTCTGCAAATTCGCCGACATGACCACCCGCAGCCGCTCGGGCAAGGCGGTACTGTCGGTGCCGAAAGGGGCCATGGCCCTGCCTCCCGTGAGAGTACGTGATGTGGAGCAGGACCAGGTGGTCGCAGTCAGCTCCCAGGGACGCATGCTGGTCATTCCAGTGGCGGAGATGCCAATGCTGACCAAGGGCAAGGGCAACCGGATCATCCACGTGCGCCACGGTAGCGGTGGCGAGGATGGGGAATCGATGTGTGCCGTGGCCATCGTTCGCGAGGACGAGTCCATCACGCTGCACTCGGGGCAGCGCATCAAGAAAATGAACGCACGCGAGCTTGCCGAGTATGCTGGTGCGCGTGCCAAGCGCGGCACGCTGCTCTCCCGGGGCTATCGCAGCATCGATGCAATTGAGGTACATTTCAAAGACTGAAATCGTGAGGACATTCTGAAGATGGGCATGCGCCTTTTACTGTTTTTGCTCACCAACTTCTCGGTGGTTCTTGTCCTGAGTATCAGTGCCCGGGTACTCGGGCTCGATCACTGGCTTGCAGCGCAGGGCATGGCCGGACAACTGAATGGCCTGCTGCTGATGTCGCTGGCTTTCGGCTTTGGCGGCGCCTTCATTTCCCTGGCCATTTCCAAGTGGATGGCCAAGCGCAGCATGGGGGTGCGGGTCATCGAGGCGCCAGGCAATGCCACGGAGAAGTGGCTGCTTGAGACGGTCCGCAGTCAGTCCGAACAGGCCGGGATCAGCATGCCCGAGGTCGGGATTTTCGACTCACCCCAGTTGAATGCCTTCGCGACCGGCATGAAGCGCAACGATGCGCTGGTCGCCGTGAGCACGGGGTTGCTGGGGGCCATGAGCCGCGATGAGGTCGAGGCCGTGCTCGCTCACGAGGTCAGCCACGTGGCCAACGGGGACATGATCACCATGGGGCTGTTGCAGGGAGTGCTGAATACCTTTGTGATCTTCATATCGCGCATCGTCGGCCTGATCGTTGACAAGGCCGTGTTCAAGGTACAGCGCGGCATCGGTCCGGGCTATTTCATCGCAAGCATCATCGCCGAGATCATCCTCGGGATACTGGCGGCGATTATCGCAAGCTGGTTTTCGAGGCGCCGGGAATTTCGTGCCGATGCAGGCGGTGCCCACCTGGCCGGCCGGGAAAAGATGATCGCGGCCTTGCAGCGCCTGCAGGCACAGTACGAACCCGAGGACCTGCCGGGTCAACTGGCCGCCTTCGGCATCTCGGGCGGTGTCAAGAGCGGCCTGCAAAAGCTGCTCATGTCCCATCCGCCACTCACCGAGCGGATCGCCGCCCTGCACCAGGGCGGGTAAGACTACTACCCGGTTTAGAACTGCACCGGCGTTTTCCCGGGTTCGCCGGCCTGCTCCCTGACCAGCCGCGGGACCAGGTAGCCCGGCAGCCGGGCGGCTACCTCTTTCATGATCGCGCAGGCAGTGGGCTCATCTACATCGAAGTGCATGGCACCCTGCACCTTGTCCAGCAGGTGCAGGTAGTAGGGCAGCACGCCCGAATCGAACAGGCGCTCGGAGAGGGCAACCAGGGTGTCCGGGTCGTCGTTGACGTTTTGCAGCAGCACGCTCTGGTTCAGTACGCGACACCGTGCAGCAGACAATGTTCGAAGTCTCTCCTGGAGTTCGTGATCGAGTTCGCGGGGATGGTTGACGTGCAGCACGACCACGATGCCCAGCTCGCTTGCGTTGATCCAGTCCAGCAGTTCACCGTTGATGCGGGCAGGGATCACCACGGGCAAGCGCGTGTGCACACGCAATCGCCTGAGGTGCGGTATGGCCTGCAGGTGCCGGACCAGCTGTGCGAGTTCGTGATCGGCGAGGACCAGCGGGTCTCCACCACTGAGGATGATCTCCTCGATGCTTGAGTCGGCTGTAATCTCGTCGAGGGCCGAACGCCAGGCATCTCCCCTGGGGTTTTGCAGGGCATAGGGGAAGTGGCGGCGAAAACAGAAACGGCAGTGGACCGCGCAACGGCTGGTTGCCAGCAAAAGTGCACGTCCATGGTATTTTTTCAGCAGGCCCGGACTTTTGACGCTGGCCAGGTCGCCGACCGGGTCGGGGCCGTAACCGGCGGCCTCCTGTTCCTCGAGGGCGTGCGGCAGGACCTGTAGTAGCAGCGGGTCGTGCGGGTTCGATTTCTGCATGCGCCCGACATAGCTCCAGGGGACCCGCAGCGGAAACTGCCGCTCGGCCGTTTGGCTGATCGAAAGCTCATTGGCATGCAGTTCCAGGGCGTTGCAAAGTGTATCGATCCTCGTGATGGAGTCCCTGTACTGCTGCTGCCAGGTGGTTTCTGAAGCGGGATGGACACGTGCTAGACTTGGGCGCTTTGATTGCATGATCTGAGAGGCGATGAACCTATGGCGTCCTATCATACCAACGAATTCCGTGCCGGCCTGAAGCTGATCCTCGACGGTGATCCCTATGCCATCGTTGAGAACGAGTTCGTCAAGCCCGGCAAGGGACAGGCATTCAACCGCGTCAAATTGCGCAACCTGAAAACCGGGCGGGTCATCGACCGAACCTTCAAATCCGGCGAGTCCGTCGAGGGTGCCGATGTGGTGGATACGGACATGCAGTACCTGTACAACGATGGCGGACACTGGCATTTCATGGACCCCGTCTCCTACGAGCAGTATGTCGCACCTCAGGCGGTAGTGGGTGAGGCCGCACTCTGGCTGAAGGGCCAGGAGATCTGCTGTATAACCCTGCTGGACGGGGAACCCCTGGCCGTGACACCGCCCAATTTTGTCGAGCTGCAGATCACGGAGACCGACCCCGGCGTGCGCGGAGATACGGCCACAGGTGGGGTCAAGCCGGCCACCCTGGAGACCGGTGCCGTGGTCAAGGTACCCCTGTTCATCGAGGAAGGGGAGGTGCTGCGGATTGATACGCGTACCGCAGAGTACGTCTCGCGCGTAAAGGAATGACTCAGGATACGGCAATCGCAGCCGATACGGCTCCCGAGGGGCCTGACCGCAGGGCGCACCGCCCACCCGAATTTGTACAGATTCAGCAGGCGCGTGCGCGCCTGTACGCCCGGGTGCGTGAATATTTTAAGGACCGGGACGTGCTGGAAGTGGAAACCCCGGCCATCCATCGCACCACCGTGACCGACCCGCACATTGACAGCATCAAGGTCACCTGCAACGGGCAACCGCAGTTTCTGCACACCTCGCCCGAGTACGCGATGAAAGGATTGCTGGCCAGTCTGGGGTGCGACATCTACCAGCTGTGCAAGGTATTCCGGGACGGAGAATCCGGGCGCTTCCACCATGCGGAATTCACGATGCTGGAGTGGTACCGCATGCACTGGAGCTACTTGGACCTGATGAAGGAAGTAGATTTCCTGGTCAGGCACCTGCTGGAGGACAGCTTCTCCCTGAAGGCATCCAGGTTTGTCGGTTTTCAGGAGGTTTTCCGCCGCTACTGCGGCTTCGATCCCTGGTATGCCGGGCGAGAAGACTATCGGAATGCCTGCCGGCAGGCCGGCCTTTCGCTGCCCGCGCGGTGGTCGGTCGATGCCTATCAGGCACTGCTGCTGGATCACGTGATCGCCACCCGCCTGCCCGGGGATTGCCTAATCTTCGTCTATGATTTTCCGCCAGCGCAGGCTAGCCTAGCAAGAATCAATGACCAGCAAAGGGCCGAGCGTTTCGAGCTCTATGCAGGCGGGCTGGAGCTTGCCAACGGCTACCAGGAGC
>VXPJ01000031.1:0-599 GCA_009839635.1 Pseudomonadota bacterium | reverse complement strand
ACCAGGAGCTGGTCGATGCGAACGAGCAGCGTCGGCGCTTCGAAGTCGACAACCACAAGCGCATGGCGTTGGGCAAGGAGATGCTAGAGCCGGACCTGGAGTTGATCGCGGCTCTCGAGCAGGGATTGCCGGATTGTGCAGGGGTAGCCGTGGGCATGGATCGCCTGCTGATGCTGGCCACGGGGGTGGACGATATCAGGAAACTTCGTATGCCGGCGGACGAGTAATGCCGGCGCGGCCCAGTAGCTGACCCATCTTCACGGGCTGCTGTTCACGAAGGCCGGGGTGCCATTCAACTGTGGGCGATTCAAAGGCGACAATCGCCGTGGAACCCATGTGGAAGATGCCCAGCTCATCGCCCTTGCTGAGTTTCAGGCCTGAATACTTTTTCCGCTGAAGGGTCCGGTTTTTCGCGGGCGTGACCAGTCCTTCCCAGGCCACCTCGATCGCTGCAACGTTAACCGCGCCCACCATCACGACCGCCATCCATCCAATTTCGGTTTCGAAGATCGAGATCACGCGCTCGTTGCGGGTATACAGGTTTTCCACGACTTCGGCCGAGTAGGGGGCGACGCTGAAGAGTCTTCCGGGCACATACA
>VXPJ01000040.1 GCA_009839635.1 Pseudomonadota bacterium | reverse complement strand
GAGGAAACCCAGGAACTTGCACGACAGCCTGCCGAGCTGACGGCACAGCAACAGGAAGAATTGTCCATCCAGTGGCAACAACGTCTGGCAGGTGCTGCCCAGCAAGCCATGCAGGCTGGAAAGCTTGGGGGTTCCATGGCACGCATGGTCGACTACATGTTGCAGCCGAAGCTTCCCTGGCGGATGTTGCTGGCAAAGTATATGACAGCCAGCGCACGGGATGACTACAGTTATTCCCGGCCCTCTTCTCGCCGGGGAGATCCGGCAATTTTCCCCAGCCTGCGCAGTACCCAGATCAACGTGGCTGTGGGCCTCGACATCAGCGGCTCTGTCGATGACAAGGACATGAATGAATTCCTGTCCGAGGTCGATGCCATCAAGGGCAACATGCGTGCACGGATTACCCTGCTTCCATGCGATGCAGAACTGGCCGAAGGCGTGCCCTGGATTTTCGAGCCCTGGGAAAATATTGAAATGCCACGGGTCCTGAAAGGCGGAGGAGGCACCAGCTTTTGCCCTGTGTTCGACTGGCTGGATGGGCAGGACCAGCCGCCCGATCTGCTGGTCTACTTTACAGACGGCCAGGGAACCTTTCCCGGAACACCACCCGGCTATCCTGTGATCTGGCTCGTCAAGGGCAAACAGACCGTTCCCTGGGGACAACGTGTGCAGCTGAATTGACATGCAACTCTCTCACGAAGACCAACTGCGATTGAATGTTCTGGTTGCCCAGTCCCTGCAAGCGGTTCGCATTGATGAGTCCCGCATGCGGGTCCATGCACTATCTGAAAAAGGGGAAGCCAGCATCGACCTGAATCCCACTTGCAAGGATGAAAAATATATCCGTCTCATCCAGCAGTTTTTGTCAACACATTATCTGGGTTCGCCCGGCGGATACCCGGTATTTTTGAGGCGCTGGACCCGAATGGGTCAGGCGCGCAATGACAGCCTGGAGAAACTGCTGCTGATCGGTGAGCCGGAGGCCGTGGTTGCCGTAGTCCATGCGTCGGGGTTGACAAATGAGTTGGCACGACGCGCCTGGTGGACCTCCACCAATGCCGAAAACGCACGGCGTATGCTTGAAAAAGAAAACGTCGTAAAGGGCAACATGGGAAAGGAGCTGGCACAGTTCCTGGTTGAGTTCCTGCCATTTGAGGAAGAACAGAAAGCCATTATTGACAGTGTTCGCTTGGTTCTGCAGCCCGGCCTGATCGACAATGAGACTCGCCGTGATATCTGGAAGCGGGGCAAAAGAAAAAATTCCTATTATGTGGGCTTTTTGCAACAGACCCCGGATAATTTGCCGATAGATGCAACACCCCATGAGAAATGGGAAACTGCCACCAAGGCACTAAAGCCTGAAGTGGACCGCGGCAACGGGTACGCCAGGCTGCTTTGCAGGACGCTGGGTCCCACAGGTCAGGCTTTTCTACATGTTGCCAACCTGGTATTGCAGAAACCTAATGATCAGGAGGTCGTGGTGGCACTGCTGAATGCAATCGGGAATTACTTTGAATGTGGGAAAACCGGCACCCGGACCTGCCGCGACATGCAGTCCTTGTCAAACCAGGTTGGCATACTGTTCGGGGATGATCCGAACGTTGAAAAAATTCTGTCGATTGATCCGGATTTACAGCCTCAGCTAAATGCAATCCTGAGTCTGTCCATGGTCAGCGAGAGTCTTGTGGATCCGATATTTGGCATGACCGATGCCATTGGCACGGTGATGAGAAAGAAGATCGAACCGGTGATCCAGCCCATCACAGGATATATCCGCCTGCTGCAGACGTGATGCACTTGCCTGAATGAATTACCTGCCTGTATTCCTGGATATCAAGAACAAGTCCTGCCTGGTGGTCGGCGGTGGGCTGATCGCCTCACGCAAAATTTCATTGCTGGTTCGAGCCCAGGCTGAAATTACCGTTATCGCACCGGAAATTACACCTGAAATCCATAACCAAGTCCTCGACGGTGTAGTGATCTGGCAGCAAAAGAATTTCTCGACAGGAGACCTGAAAGATTATCAACTCGTCATGGCAGCTACGGACAGCCGGGAAGTAAATGCTGAAATTGCGGAACACTGCAGACAAAAGAACATCTGGGTTAATGCAGCCGACGATGTTCATAGCTGCAACTTTATCCTGCCCTCCATCATCGATCGCTCCCCCGTACAGATCGCAGTATCTACAGGGGGCGCATCGCCAGTGCTGGCCAGAACACTGCGCGCAAAACTCGAAAACTGCACACCTGCAGCTTATGGGCGGCTGGCAAAATTAATCGAGGACAATCGGCTTAGGGTAAAGGAAAAGTTTTCCAGCACGGAGCGAAAGCGGAAATTCTGGGAAAAAATCATCCAGGGCCCTGTGGCTGAACTTGTTTTTTCAGGACAGATCGAGGCTGCTCAAAAATTGTTGCAGAAGGCGATAGAACAAGAAGACCACCTGGACCTGCCACAGGGAGAAGTGTATCTGGTCGGGGCTGGCCCCGGTGACCCTGACCTGCTGACGTTTCGCGCATTGCGGCTAATGCAGCAGGCCGATGTCGTGGTGTATGACCGACTGGTTTCTCGGGAAATTATGGACTTGATCCGCAAGGATGCAGAACTCATATACGCAGGCAAGGAGCGCGCGCAGCATGCACTGCCTCAGGAAAACATCAACCAGTTGCTGGTACGCCTGGCTAAAGAAGGGAAACGTGTCCTGCGTCTCAAGGGTGGTGATCCATTCATCTTCGGTCGTGGTGGAGAA
Source organism: Pseudomonadota bacterium (assembly GCA_009839635.1). Classification (GTDB taxonomy): domain Bacteria; phylum Pseudomonadota; class Gammaproteobacteria; order UBA4575; family UBA4575; genus WTFY01. The sequence goes on along the minus strand of VXPJ01000040.1, from coordinate 18,158 downwards.
GAAATCAGCACATTGATCGATGAAGCAATACCTTTCCAGGTGGTTCCCGGTATCACTGCCGCGGCGGGATGTGCCGCCTACGCCGGCATCCCGCTTACCCATCGCCAGCACTCGCAAGCCGTGATTTTTGCGACCGGTCACCTGAGCGACGGAACCGTGAACCTAAACTGGGAAATGCTGGCACACAAAAACCAGACCTTGGTCTTCTACATGGGGCTGCAAGGCCTGGACATCATTTGCACCAACCTTAAAAAGCATGGGCTGGCACCTGTCACCCCGGCGGCCCTAATCATGCAGGGAACCACAGCTCAACAGAAAGTGATCATGGGGGACTTGGACAATTTGCCGACACTGGTGGCTGAACATGATGTTGAACCTCCTACGCTGGTGATCGTTGGCGATGTCGTACAGCTGCACGACACTTTGCGCTGGTTCAATCCCGAAGAAGATGTCACGGCTTCCGCCGTGCGGTTTTTTGGAGCAAGAACCTGAGTGCCTGCACATGGTTGGCCTATGGGCCGGACGCATCTGCATGAGGGAACCTGGGGCATGGATACCCTCAATTTCCTCAATCACCCGTTGACAGGAACCCCTTTCGGCTCGGCTCTCGACTTGTGCGTCATGCTCGCAATGTCCGCTTGGTTGCTTTCCGTCATTACGCGCGATTACTCTTGGGTGGACCGGCTGTGGCCGATATGTCCTGCGCTGTACTGCCTGTTGGTTGCCAGCGACAACGACTTCGGTTCAGCGCGTATGAATCTCATGACAGCGCTAGTCTTTGTTTGGGGAGCGCGCCTTACCTTCAACTTTGCCCGCAAGGGAGGCTTTCAGAAAGGTGGCGAGGATTACCGATGGGTTGTCGTCCAGCAAAAGCTCGACCCAGTTGCTTTCCAACTGCTGAATGTCAGCTTCTTTGCACTCGGGCAAATGCTACTGGTCTGGCTGTTTACCTCTCCCGTTCATCAGGCATGGCTGTGGCGACAAGCCCCGTTGAATTGGGTAGACGCAGTTGCAACGGTCTTGTTTTTGGTGCTGCTTGCTGGTGAGACCATTGCTGATGAGCAAATGTGGCGATTTCAGCAAGACAAGAAACAACGTATCGCATACGGCCAGGACATCGAAACACCTTTTATCACGACCGGTCTTTTTTGCTACTGCAGACATCCGAATTACTTTTGCGAGATCGCCATGTGGTGGGTTTTTTACCTGTTCGCAGTTGCAGCTTCCGGACAGTGGCTGCACTGGACAGGGCTCGGATGCGTCCTGCTCACTCTGCAGTTCATCCCGTCGGCACGACTTACGGAGTCAATTTCGGCTTCCAAGTACCCGACGTATCGCAACTATCAGGCTTCCACGCCTGCAATTTTCCCGCTGCCAAGAATCGGTACACGAAGTCGATAGAACAACCCTCAGGGATGCAGTCGCAAGGCGGCATTCGCTCGACAGTTAGGTAATACCGGCCGCAGGTGTCCCCGTAGGCAAAACAGGTTGTATAAACCAAACTGCTAACGTCGAGAGGTCGAGCAAGGGCCTGTCAATGCGCCTGATGACCCGGTAAGCGAGTATGAAATGACTGAATCGGCTCCTCAACCTAGAGCATTTGATTTCTCTGCACTATAATTTGTGGCGTTTTGTCGAACCTGCTTCGACCAGCTCGCCAGTAGAGCTGTCAATCTGTTCTGGAATAACCCGTGTGCAATAGATAGTATTTCGCGTAGAACAATTACAATATATACCAGACATACGCCTCCCCCCGTCTTCACTGATTATGAGTACCAACAAAATGCCTTCACAGGGCCTGTACGAGCCGAGCACAGAACATGATGCGTGTGGGGTGGGTTTCGTAGTTGATATCAAGGGCCGTAAGTCGCACAAGATTGTCGAAAATTCCCTCACCATCCTCAAAAACCTGATCCATCGGGGAGCCTGCGGCTGTGAGGAAAACACTGGTGATGGTGTCGGCATGCTGACCCAGTTGCCCCACAAGTTTTTCACGAGGGTCTGTTTAGAGTTGGGGATCACCCTGCCGGAATCCGGCCACTACGGAGCCGGCATGGTATTCCTGCCTACCGACGCTACCCAGCAGCAAGCCTGCATCGACCGGTTTCACCAGGTGGTGGAAGAAGAAGGCCAGCAGGTCCTCGGCTGGCGCGACGTGCCGACCGACGACGCCTTGCTGGGGGAGACCGCTAAATCGGGTGAACCTGCCTTCAAGCAGATTTTCATCGGCCGAAGCGGTGATATCGAAACTGAGGCTGCCTTTGAACGCAAGCTTTACGTGATTCGGAAGCGCATCGAACACGTGATCTACGGTTCCGATCTCTCGCAGCGGAGCAGTTTTTACATCCCTTCCCTCTCGTATCGGACCTGTGTCTACAAGGGCATGCTGACCGGCTCGCAGTTCGAGCCCATGTTCCCGGACATCAACGAGCCAGATTTCGAATCGGCCATGTCGCTGGTGCATCAACGGTTTTCAACGAACACCTTCCCTTCCTGGGAACTGGCGCACCCGTTTCGCTACCTGGCACACAACGGTGAAATCAACACCGTGCGCGGCAACATCAACTGGATGCGTGCACGTGAGTCATTGTGCAGATCTGAACTGTTTGGCGATGACCTGCAAAAACTTTTCCCAACCGTTATCGAAAACGGCAGTGACTCCGCGACGTTTGACAACGTGCTGGAATTCTTGCACATGTGCGGGCGGCCGCTTCCGCATGCAATCCTGATGATGATCCCGGAGGCATGGAGCAACCATGAAACCATGGATGCAGGCCGCAAGGCATTCTACGAATACCATGCATGTCTGATGGAACCCTGGGATGGCCCGGCTTCGATCGCCTTCACAAACGGCGAGGTCATCGGTGCAGTGCTGGACCGAAATGGTTTGCGACCTTCGCGCTACTACGTGACCAAGGATGACATGGTCGTGATGGCCTCGGAAGTCGGCGTGCTGGAAATCCCGCCGGAAAACATCCTGATCAAGGACCGGCTGCATCCAGGCCGCATATTCATGGTCGATACCAAGCAAGGCAGGATCATTGACGATGAGGAGATCAAGAAAGAATTCGTTGAAGAAAACCCTTATTCGGACTGGCTGAAAAAAAATCTGGTTGCGCTCGAGAACCTGCCCAGCCCCAGACAAATACACGGCTCGGACAAGGACACCTTGCTGCAAAGACAGCAGGCATTTGGTTACACACATGAAGAGTTAAGGATACTGATGGCGCCTATGGCGACAAACGGGCTTGAGCCGGTGGGCTCGATGGGCACAGATGCCGCGCTGGCCGTGCTATCCGACCGTTCGCGTTTGCTGTACGACTATTTCAAGCAGCTCTTTGCGCAGGTCACCAATCCCCCGCTTGATGGAATTCGTGAGGAACTTGTCACCCAGGTGGCAACGACCATCGGGCCCGAAAAAAACCTCCTGCATCCCGATGTAGATAGCTGCAGGCGAATCAGGATCTCCTCGCCCGTTTTGACCAATGGCGAGCTGGCGCGGATACGCGACGTCGAGCTCCCCGATTTCAAAACCAAGATCATTCCCATCTTGTACCCGGTCACACAAAAAGGTGATGGTCTGGACCGGGCACTGAAGGAAGTTTGTGCACAGGTCGACACGGCCATCGGGCAGGGATACACCATGATCATCCTTTCCGACCGGGGCATAAACGAAGAGCTTGCCGCCATCCCTGCACTGCTTGCCACTGCAGGCGTGCATCATCACATGATACGCACAGGCGCCCGCACCCGGGTTGGACTGGTGCTTGAATCGGGCGAACCGCGTGAAGTGCATCATTTTGCCGTGCTCATCGGCTATGGAGTTGAAGCGGTCAACCCCTATCTTGCACTGGAGTCCCTGGGCGACATGATCGGCAAGGGACACCTGCCGGAAATGCAGCATGAGACCGCGATCAAAAATTTCGTCAAGGCGGTCAACAAGGGTCTGATCAAAACCATGTCGAAGATGGGGATCTCAACTGTGCAATCTTACCGGGGGGCGCAGATTTTTGAAGCAATCGGCCTTAACAAGGAATTTGTAGACCGGTACTTCACATGGACGGCATCGCGCATCGGCGGGATTGGGCTGGAAGAAATTGCCGAGGAAATCAGTGTGCGCCATCAAAATGCCTTCCCGGGGCGCCCGGCAAAGCTGCCGGATCTGGAATGGGGCGGCGAATACCAGTGGCGGCGTGACGGCGAATACCATCTGTTCAACCCCGAGACGGTTTTTAAGCTGCAACACTCCACGCGGTCGGGCCAGTACAAGCTGTTCAAGGAATATACCGACAAGGTTGATGATCAGAACGAGAATCTTGCGACCTTGCGAGGACTGTTTGAATTCAGGTCCGCAAAGGAACCGGTCCCTCTGGAAGAGGTGGAACCCATTGGAAATATCATGAAACGGTTTTCAACTGGTGCCATGTCGTATGGTTCCATCAGCAAGCAGGCACACGAAACCCTGGCGATTGCCATGAACCGCATCGGCGGCAAATCCAACACCGGCGAAGGCGGCGAGGATCCAGACCGTTACATCCTGGATGAAAATGGGGATTCAAGGAGAAGTGCCATCAAGCAGGTCGCCTCCGGGCGCTTTGGGGTGACCAGCGAGTATCTGGTAAATGCTGACGACTTGCAGATCAAAATGGCACAAGGCGCAAAACCCGGCGAGGGAGGCCAGTTGCCGGGCACGAAAGTCTACCCGTGGATTGCCAAAGTGCGTCATTCAACTCCGGGGGTTGGGCTGATCTCTCCCCCGCCACACCACGATATCTATTCGATCGAGGACCTGGCGCAGCTGATACATGACTTGAAAAACTCCAACCCCGAGGCTCGCATACACGTGAAGCTGGTCGCTGAAGTAGGTGTGGGCACCGTGGCAGCGGGCGTCTCCAAAGCCCACTCGGACGTGGTCCTGATCTCTGGCTATGACGGCGGCACTGGCGCATCTCCCATGAGCTCCCTGAAGCATGCAGGCCTTCCATGGGAACTGGGCCTGGCGGAAACACAACAAGTCCTGGTGCAGAACGGGCTGCGCGATCGCATCATCGTACAGACGGATGGGCAACTGAAAACCGGACGTGACGTGGTGATTGCGGCACTGCTGGGTGCAGAGGAGTTTGGGTTCTCCACAGCACCGCTGGTGGTCATGGGCTGCATCATGATGCGTGTCTGTCACCTGAACACATGTCCCGTCGGCGTGGCAACCCAAAACCCTGAACTGACCAGGAAATTCACTGGCCAGCCGGAATTCGTGGAAAATTTCTTCAAGTTCATCGCCGAGGAAGTTCGCGAATACATGGCGATGCTTGGATTCAGAACGGTCAACGAGATGATTGGACAGGTCGATCGGCTGAACGTGAAAAAAGCGGTTGACCACTGGAAGGCGCACGGACTGGATTTCTCCAGGATACTGCACAAGCCCGAATCGCGACCGGGTTTTGATGTGTACTGTTCTACCAAGCAGGATCATGGGCTGGAAAAATCCCTGGATGTCACCACGCTGGTTCCCCTGTGCAAAGACGCGATCGAGGAACGCAAGCCGGTCGATATCATTTTGCCGATTCGCAACATCCACCGAACCGTCGGCACGATTCTCGGCTATCACATCACCAAGCGCCACGGCGCCGAAGGACTGCCGGAAGACACTGTCCGCGTTCACTTCAATGGTTCTGCGGGAATGAGCTTTGGTGCCTTCGTGCCGAAGGGCGTGACGCTCATCCTAGAAGGCGATACCAACGATTACCTAGGCAAAGGCCTGTCCGGCGGCAAGCTCATCGTCTACCCTCCGCGCCATTCGACATTTGTTGCAGAGCAAAACATCATCGTCGGAAACGTGGTGCTGTACGGGGCGACTTCCGGTGAAGCATACATCCGGGGAATTGCAGGAGAACGCTTTTGTGTGCGCAACAGCGGAGTGAGCGCCGTGGTCGAAGGGGTGGGTGATCATGGCTGTGAATACATGACAGGCGGGCGTGTCGTCATCATTGGTGATACGGGCAGGAACTTTGCCGCCGGCATGTCGGGCGGGACCGCCTACGTGCTTGCGAAAAAAGAACAGTTCGGAATCCTGTGCAATCAGGACATGGTGGACCTTGAGGACCTAGAAGATGAGGACAGGGATCTGGTTGCGACCTTGCTCACGCGTCACCTCGAATACACGGGCAGCACCGTTGCCGGAAACATCCTGGACAACTGGAGCCGGTACCAGAACCGCTTTGTCAAGGTAATGCCCAAGGACTACAAGCGTGTTCTTGCGGCAATCAAAAAAGCCAAGGTCGAGGGCACATCCGTGGACGAGGCCGTGATGGAGGCCGCCCATGGCTAAGGTCACGGGCTTCATGGAGTATGGCCGTGCCAAGCAGCCTTACCGTCCGGTCGAGGAACGCCTGCTCGACTGGCACCAGGTCATGGCCCCCTGGCACATCGACCCGCTCAAAGAGCAGGCCGCACGATGCATGGATTGCGGCATACCCTTCTGCCATCAAGGGTGCCCGCTGGGCAACCTGATCCCGGACTGGAATGATCTGGTCTACCGCGACCAATGGAAAGATGCCATCCAGCGCTTGCACGCAACCAATAATTTCCCGGAATTTACCGGTACACTTTGCCCGGCGCCATGCGAGGGTTCCTGTGTTCTGGGGATCAATGATGACCCCGTTACCATCAAGGGTGTGGAGCTCACCATCATTGACACGGCATGGGAAAACGGCTGGGTACGTCCCGAGATTGCAAGCAAGAAAACAGGCAAGAAAGTGGCCGTCATCGGCTCGGGGCCGGCCGGGCTTGCGGGTGCCCAACAACTCGCGCGTGCCGGGCATGACGTGACCGTGTTCGAGCGTGCCGACCGTATTGGTGGCCTGCTGCGTTACGGCATCCCTGAATTCAAGATGGAAAAGCGTGTGTTGGACCGCCGTCTGGAGCAAATGCGTGCCGAGGGCGTCACATTCAGGACCAATGCCCACGTGGGCGATACTGTGGCAGTGGACGGTATCCGCGGCAAATATGATGCCTTGCTATTGGCCGGGGGGGCGTGTGCTGCGCGTGGCCTGCCCGTTGAGGGCTGTGACCTGAAAGGTGTTCACCAGGCCATGGAGTACCTGCCCATGCAAAACAGGATATGTGAAGGGGATCCGGAGCCGGAACACTTCATCAATGCTGCCGGCAAGCATGTCGTGATCATCGGTGGTGGCGACACCGGCGCCGACTGCTTGGGCACGGCCAACCGGCAGGGAGCCAAATCCGTGCATCAACTGGAAATCATGCCGAAACCTCCTGAGGTTCGGGCTACAGACAACCCGTGGCCCGAATGGCCCAAGATTTTCCGCACAGCCTCTGCCCACGAGGAGGGAGTGGAGAGAGTGTATTCCGTCTCGACCAAGCGGTTTATCGATGACGGGGCCGGCAATGTCAAGGCGCTGGAGCTGGTGACCGTCAAGATGAACAATGAAAATGGCAGACTCAGCTTCGACGAGGTCGCTGACAGTCAGCAGACCTTGGCCTGTGATCTGGTGCTTTTGGCGATGGGTTTCTTGGGGCCGGAAAAGCCCGGCATGCTTGAACAGCTGGGTGTGGCCCTGGACAGTCGTGGCAATGTGGTTCGCGACAAAAACTGGATGACTGACGTGGAGGGAGTGTTTACTGCCGGCGACATGCAACGTGGGCAAAGCCTCATCGTGTGGGCGATCGCCGAAGGTCGCAGCGCTGCGCGAGGCATAGACCGGTACCTGATGGGGGATTCTGACCTGCCGGCACCGCTTGACTGAGTCTTCACGGTGTACAGAGGGCACCCTTCATGCACTGCTTGTATTTTTCTCAGCCAGCAGTGACTTCGGAAACACGATGCATTTGTTGGCGTACAGTTTCTTCAGGTCCTGCACCCTAATACTGATCTCCTTTTCCCAGACAAGTTTTTTTTCAAGCTCCCTGGTACGTTCAAGATCCTCGTCGGAAACGGCTTTTGCAGCAGCCCTGCGATGAATTTCCGATTCGATAAAATCCAAAGACGCCTCTGACCCCTCATAGCGGATCGGCAGTTCGTTCTCCTTGATAAAGTAATGGAACATTTCCTTGACCAGCTCATCGTCAGGAGGCAAAGAGCCCGAGGGACAGGCTGTCCTTGCCAAGGATTTGGCAAAAACACGATAATAATCGTTGTTTTCCAGCTTGCTGATCAGCGCAGACAGAAGGATATACTCGGGTGTCTTGCCAGAAGTCATTGAAAAGCGGTGTGCTGGACGTTTTGTGGCTGGAACAATGAATTCTCTACTTTTTAAAAAACCATAACACCGCGGATACGACGAGACTGACTACAATCATGGTGGTGATCGGGAAATACAGGTGAAATCCTTCTTTTTTGATAGCGATATCACCCGGCAGTTTCCCAAAAGGCACCTTGCTGATCACAGGCCAAAGCAATCCGACGATTAAAATAGTGATTCCGATAGCAACCAGAATTTTGTTCATCTTTGGTGTAGCGCCCTTCGCACGCCCGGACCATATGACATCCGACAGTACATTCGAGCCTGACACCAATCATCGCGTTTTTCAATAACGTTCAGCTTGAGAAGAAAGCCAAATGAAACTTAAAAAACTTTCCGAGCCCGCGATCGTCATGTTCATTACCCTTGGCTTGCTGCTCTTGCTGACCAGCCCCTTGTGGATCGGATGGATGATGGAACATGAGTACAGCAAGACCCGGAGCGCTGTGGCCGAGGTCAATCTCCAGTGCATCGAAGGTGCAGTGGAAAAACGCGAAGTCTGGAGCAAGCTTGGGATTGCAGTTTTCTGCGAGAGGGACGGAATCAAGCACGGTGAGTGGCAGGCATGGGACGGGGGCTATATGCACATTGCAGGCCAGTATGCCGATGGCGACAAGGACGGTATCTGGAAATATTTCAACGCCCACGGAGAGCAATGGGGAGTGAGAACGTATGCCATGGGCAAGGAAGCTTCCGGCCTGGTCAACCTGCTAGCAGCAGACTCCGCATTTCTCAAAAAAGGCGAGGGCAAGTTCTACCTGATCAAAAGTGGCAAACCGTACCGCAGCTATCACGTCAGGCTGGGGGCAAGCCACCAGCATCAGGGTGTTGGAGGCATCCCACAGGGAACCTACCTGCTGGATGCCAGGAATGAAGACAGCAAGGGCCGCAAGTCCATGCACGCCACATATTCGGAGGCACCGGATCAGGCTCCCGCCTCAAAAGCCGCAACCAGCTCGCAGGTACACTTTGTAATCCAGTCCTACCCGAACAGAATGGGCTGGGCGTGGCAGATCACCGGGTTATGGGGCGCAACGAAAGGAAGTGTCGCGGCAAGTCACAGCGACATGGATGAAATCTGGGAACTGACGGAAGGAGGCACCCAGATAGAAGTTCTACCGTGACTTTCTTGGCCCGGACCGGGCCCTCATCCTGTGTTTTTTCTCTGCCATTTTCTTGCCGATAAGAATCATGCGAATGACACGCTCTGCGACATTTTCCAGATGTGGCCTTGAGTCCCGCAATGCCTCATCCAGTGACATGTCCTTGGCGGCCGCACTGGCGATCCCGTCAATGCCATGTGCAAACACGTTATGTGCGTCATCGGATAACGCTCCGCCGATAGCCACCACTGGCACCCGATGTTTTTTGGCTGCCCTTGCGACACCGGAGGGGGTCTTCCCGAATGCAGTCTGGAAATCCACCTTGCCTTCCCCGGTGATAACCAGGTCGGCGCCCTTCACGTATTTCTCTAGCTCGGTTGTCCTTAGCACTATATCGACACCACTCTTGAGAGTGGCGCCTGCAAAGGCGACCAGTCCAGCACCCAGACCGCCGGCAGCTCCCGCGCCAGGCATGCGGGCTACATCTTTTTTAAGGTCACGCTTGATCAAGCGACCAAGATGCTTGAGGTTTGCATCCAGCACTGCAACCATCTTCGGGGTGGCACCTTTTTGCGGGCCGAACACATGCGCAGCGCCTTGTTTCCCATGCAGGGGATTTTTTACATCACAAGCCACAAGGATTTTTACCTTGCTGACTCGGGCATCAAGGCCAGTGGCATCGATGGTTTGAATTTTCGCCAGCATTCCCCCAGAACCAGACTCTTTTATTCCTCTGCCGCGGGCATTCATGAACCGCACACCCAATGCCTGAGCCATACCTACCCCTCCATCGTTGGTCGCGGATCCCCCAATGCCGAGAATGATTTTTTCAGCGCCGCGATCGAGCGCATCCAATATCAATTGGCCGGTGCCGTACGTTGTGGTTTTGAGCGGGTTCTTAGTGTGTCCGTCGACCAGGGGCAACCCGGAAGCTTCTGCCATTTCAATGACTGCCGTTTTCTTACCGGGTAACCAGCCGTAGCACGCTGTTACAATTTTTCCTGCGGGGCCCTTGACCCGCTTTCTCACCAGCTTTCCTCCTGCTGCATCGATCAGTGACTGCACGGTCCCTTCGCCTCCATCTGCCATGGGTATTTTCACGCATGTCGCATTGGGCAAGACTCGTCGGATACCCTTCTCGATGCTTACGGCAACCTCCAGCGAAGTGAGGTTGCCTTTAAACGAGTCCGGTGCAATTACAATCTTTTTCATAGTGGTTCCAGAATTACGGGTGGGTTATTGATCAGAAACGGGACGTGTGCAGCACCATTTGTTCCGCGGGCCGTCGCTCGATTGACTGTTGGCCACTTGCCGACTTCAGGGAAACTACCGACCATGTTCACGCCCTGGCCGGACTCCCTTCAAAACCTCTACGTCGACGCGGGAAGTGTCATCCTAACGCTAAATTCCTCCAGCAGAACACATGTGGACAGCAAGCCGGCTATGTATACATCCTCAGCGTTTTGGGTGTTCTGTCATAGTCCACGGAAATTGCATCGTGGGGACAGGCATCAACACATGCAAAACAACGCACACACTCGCCCTCATCGATATACAGGGAGTTGTAATACAGCCCTGAGGTGCGTGCAGGCTGTACCTGTTCAAAAGAAAAGGCAAAGTCGCCGCCATTTATCTTGAAATTTGTTGCTTCCACCAGGCAGTTGGCAACCGGCTTCACCAGCAGGCATTCATCACACAGGACACACTTGGTGTTGTCAACCACCGGTGCCGGCGAACTTGCGTCTTCGAACTTGTCGAAATAGATGTTTTCATCCCCCAGTCCGGCACTTGCAAATACCTCGACTCCATGGTCTATCATCGGAGGCGGGCCACAAAAATAAGCCTTGACCCCGTGAGTCGGCAGCCTGCCCTGGTCCAGGTACTCGTTTTTGACAAAAGCCGTCACCAGTCCGCGAGGGCCACTCCAGTCGCTGGCTTCAGGCTCCTCCGACAAGACCGGAATGAATTCAAAACTGTGCGCCGAGTTCCACCGGTCACCCACAGCCCGCATCTCCTCGTGACAGTACAGGTCCTTTTGTGTGCGTGCGCCATAGAAAAAGAAACAGTCCCTGGCGACACCCAGGTTGGCGGCATGCTTGACGATGGCTGCGATCGCACTCATGCCACTACCGCCGGCAATACAGACCATGGTGTCATCCGAGGCGTCGAGCCCGAACGTCCCCAATGGCCCTGCAAGCTCGACATGCTCGCCAGCGCGATCCCCTTCCGCCAGCCAGCCAGACAGCTCCCCGCCGGGCACCAAGCGTATGTAGAAGGTGTGTTCACCCGGGTTTTCGTCCTCCGGGGTTTTGGCAAACGAGTAGGAGCGTGATTTCCTTATTCCCGGCACCTTGAGCGTGGCGTACTGCCCGGCAGCTCCGTCCAGTGGCTGGCTTGCTGGGTCACATCGGACGACCAGTTCAAGCGTGTCATGCGTGAGGTGGGTGATGCTCTTGATGGTGCCTTGGTTGATCCGCACCCTTCGGCCCTTGATTTCAGGATCCGGGACAGGCAGTTCCCGGATGTAGTGGTCAAATGGATCGTGAAAGTTCTTTTGCATCGCGGTCATGATGTCCGTGCGCTAGAGGCTGGAAAAAATGCTGTCAGGATTCAGCCGAAGACTCCCGGGTGCTGTTCTTTAGCAAATGCAATGATTTCATCATCCGTGGCTTCGATACCGTCATTGCGCGGGTCCTCGCGCCACTTCCTGATGTAGCCCTGCAGCCCTCCCCACTCTTTCAGCAGAGTCTGCTTGCGCATGTCCTCGCTGGCTTTCTTGATTTCCACGAGACAGGAATAGAAAGTCGGACTGGTCCCGAAATCAGTCAACATTTCCGAGTTCAGCGCATTTATATTCACGCCATTCGGCGTGTTGCTGCCTTTGAACTGCTTCTGTGTAGAACAGACACCGGGCAACAGCCCATCGATAATGACAGCATACGCATAGGTTTCCCCACGATCATTGTACATGCAGCAAAGATCACCATCCTCGATGCCACGTGCCTTGGCATCTTCAGGATTCAGTTCCACAGTGGGCCTTGACATCATGGCCTGCAGGCGCGGAACCGACTGGAATGAATCACCAATGAAATAGTGTGCGGCGCTACTCAGCACCTGCAATGGATAGTCCTTGCGTTTCGGGTCTTCCTGTCCTTCGATTTCCGGCACGTAGGAAGGCAGGGGGTTGATGCCCTCTTCCTTTAGCTTTTCGCACCAGATATCAATTTTCCCCGAATCCGTTGGCCAGCCATTCTTAAGGAAGTTTCTTCGCTCGGAGTCGGTATTGGCCCTGACGAAGCCGTCTTTCAGGATATCCTCATAGGTGATGCCTTCCATCAAGGGATTGTGCTCGCCCTCGTCAAACATGACGTCGCGAATGATCTCCTCGTCCGTTTGCGTGAAGGCGTTGTCTCCTTCTTCCACATAGCCCATGCGCTGTGCCAGCATGCGAAACAGTTCGGAATTTCTGACACTCTCCCCGAGCGGTTCGATCACGGGCCGGTTCATGGTGTAGTACCAGTTTCCGTAGGTGGCCACCATGTCCGTACGCTCCAGTTGCGTGTCTGCCGGAATCACGATATCCGCATACAGGCAGGTATCCGTCCAGAATGTTTCATGCACTGCAACGAAAAGGTCATCGCGCATCAGGCCCTTGCGGACGTTATTGGTGTTCGGCGCACAGTTGGCAGGGTCCGAGTTGTAAACGAACAGGCTTTTGATCGGGGGGTCCATCGTCTTGCCTTCCGCATCAATATGATCCGACAGTGCACGACCGAGCTGGACCATGTTGATTGAACGCTTTCGCGTGCCCAGGTCCGTGCGGTGCAGCTTGTCCAGATCCCAGCGGAGCCACATCTCCTCCAGGTTGCCAAAACAGGCACCGCCGCAGGACTCGCGCCAAGCTCCAGTGATGCAGGGAAGAACGAGAATGGAGCGGCACATCTGGCCTGCGTTCTGATGACGGTTCAAGCCGTAGTTCGCACGTATGTAGGATTTCTTCGTCGAGGCATACTCCAGGGCAAATTTTTCAATTTCCGCAGTCGTAAGCCCGGTGATTTCGGCCACCCTTTCCAGCGGGTACTTAGGCAATTCCGTTTCCAGCAGGGCTTCCCAGCCATTGGTTTGCTCCTTGAGAAATTCCAGATCATGCAAGCCTCGGTCGACAATCACTTTCATCATGCCCAGCGCCAATGCGGCATCGGTTCCTGGCCGGGGCTGGATATGCCAGTCCGCCATCATGGTAGTACGCGTAACCCGGGGGTCGATCACCACGAGTTTCATGCCGCGTTCTTTGGCTTCACGTATAAACGGGATGGCATGGACTCCTGTGCTCACCAGGTTGGCCCCCCACAGTATCATCAGGTCCGCTTCTTCGGCCGCCTCGTGAACGGACATGTTCGGGTGCGCCATGCCATAGGTATGCAATCCTGCCCACATGGCCGCAAAGATACAGATGGACTGGATCAGCCCGGCCGCTTCCATCTTGTTCCAGAAGCGGGAATCCATGGTCCAGTAACCCACCATGCCCATGGTGCCTGAATAGGAATAAGGCTGTACGGCCTCACTTCCATACTCGTCAATCACATGCTTGAAGTTGCCGGTGATCGTATCGAGTGCCTCATCCCAGCTGACACGTTCAAACCTGGCGCCCGGCCCTTTCGGACCCACCCGCTTGTGCGGGTACAGCACACGGTTGTCGTTGTAGACGAAATCGAGATAGTGGTTGACCTTGTTGCACAAATAGCCGCGGGTAATCGGGTGGGTAGGGTCGCCCTCGATACGCACTGCACGGCCGGTGCTGTCATCGCGGGTGACCAGCATTGAACACGAATCCGGACAATCGTGAGGGCATGTCACATGATGAACAGAATGTCCCTTGGGTACTTTGATCTTGTCGGTTTGCATCGCCAGTGCCTCCCACTCTGTTCAGCGGATCACTTCCACGGCAGGACGCCAGCTGCCGGTCCTTCTATTCTAATGTGTGATCCGGCGGGTCTACGTATCCAGCCCAGGTCTTTGCCATAAAGCGGTTTATCGTGCGGATTATAAGGCATTTGCATGTGCAAATTCGCGGGCAGGCCAGAAATTTTCAGGTGGCCGACCGCAGCAGTCAGCCCCTAGGCAAACCGTACCCATGGATGATGCACCCTGTGTTATCAATAGACTATCCCGCTGCTACCCGGGCTGTAACCGCTGGCCGTATTCACAGGGCGGCGGATGGCATGTTGCAATTCGCAATCCCTTAATTGACCGGCAGTTGCGCGCGCAAGTGGTCGCGGTCGAACCACCATGAATCACCCGTCATAACATCGACTATTGTCGCCAGACGATTGAAAAGCTTGTCCGTGTCATTCAGCTCCAGAATTTCAATCCACATCCTGATGGATTCTTCATCTTCAATGCCGCGGTGGCGCTTGGCCACTTTCGCAAGGATCTGCATGGTAAGGAAGGTCAGGTTTTCATGCTGCTCTTTCGCGCGCACATCGGCAATGTAGTGTGCCGCCATGGCAGCAACTGCCGCACCATCGGACTGCTCCGGGGTTTCATCCACGATGTTATGGAGCATTTCGATGGACAGGCCCGGATCTACTGGATAAGTGACGGCAAGCCAGCAGCCCTGCCCCAGCGCGACGATCGAATCTTCCTGGTTGGCCTGATACAGCACCCGACAGGCCTTTACTGCATGCTCGAACTTCTGTTCCGCAATAAACAGTTCGACAAGGGGCCGGGCACACGACCAAGCCTCCTCCAGCCGGTTGAGTCCGATCAGTGCCTCTGCGATTTCGAGCTCCAGTTGCGCACGCTGGAAATTACTTGCCTCCCGGGGAAGATCCCGCAACTTTTGGCGGCACTTGAGCAACTTGTTTTCAAACCAGACGCGCTCATCTGCAGACTGGAATGCACTCATGGCATCGTGAAGGGGTTGCCGGGTAGGATCAAATTTTTCAACCACCAGTTTTACCCCTGCAGTTCATGCCAGTATTTCGGACCTGACGACCAGTAAAGACGACGTATTCAAAAAAGATTTCTAAGTCCGCAGCGGTCAAAGCGTATGGGACATGGTGGCTGTGGAGCACTTGCACCATCTTCCTTTTGGCACATTCAGCGGCAATGCGCAGCACGCCACCACATCGGTGCTCGCTTGCCCGCGCTGGAAGCAGCTTCTTTATACAACTTTCTCGACTGCGTGGCAAAGCAAAACCACGGGCCCGGGTGTTGCAGGAAAACAGCTTCCCATTTACGTGAAAGGACCGGGTCGTTAGCTAAAACCCGTCAACACGGTTTCGCTCTGAACCCCGGGCAAGAGTGTTTTTTGCTACACTTAGAGAACAATACCATCTCTACACACCCAACTCCTGCCCACATGAAATCAATCTATAGGGTCATGACCTGGAAGGCATGACACGTGTCTAAAAAAAGCTCATATTCCTACGAGGAGTTGCTGGCCTGCAGTCATGGCAAAATGTTCGGGCCGGGGAACGCACAGCTGCCCCTGCCCAACATGCTGATGATCGATCGAATCACAAAAATCATGGACGATACAGGGCAGTACGGACGTGGTGAGGTTGAAGCCGAACTCGATATCAAGTCCGATCTATGGTTTTTCGATTGTCATTTTGCAGGAGATCCTGTCATGCCCGGATGTCTGGGACTGGATGCACTGTGGCAATTGCTGGGATTTTTTATTGCATGGAGTGGCGTGCCTGGCCGCGGTCGGGCTCTCGGGGTCAATGAGGTCCGCTTCACAGGCCAGGTGTTGCCGGATGCAAATCGGGTCGATTACCGACTGGACATCAAGAGAATCGTCAAGCGTGGTGCCGCCATGGGCATTGCGGATGGCACGATGTCTGTGGATGGAAGAACGATCTACGTTGCAAAAGACCTGCGGGTCGGACTATTTCTTTCTACTGAAGGTTTCTGAAAACCGCTTTTTGCAGTGTACAGCGACCTCGAGGCCCTGTGCCCGGCCCCGTAAAGACCGGCTGACAGGCCGACGGAAAGGAGAGCTGAAAAACTGCAGAGCATCCTGCATGCAGGATCCGCCCATGAATACCGGTAAATGCCTGGAATCAACCCAGAGAAGTTCAAGCAAACGGCGACCCCTGCGGCATGCATTTCCCTGAATCTTTGTTAAACTTGGGGTTAGAACGATAATCTGGTTTTGGGAGATAAGCCAGGGATCTCGCAGGGGGGACAATCATGCAGCGATCTTGCAGCCGACATGCATTTGCATGGACATTTTTTATCTTTTCCATTGGTTTTGCCGCTCTCGCTCAAGGTGCACATGCCGAGCAGGGAGGAGAGACCGAATCGGAGGCATCGTCACAAGGCGGCAGCCATGCCCTTCCCGGGATTTTCGTAACTGCAACCAAACGCCTCCAGCCTGAACAGGAGGTGCCCTTTTCCCTGAATGTCCAGTCGGAGGAGGATATTGAACGCCTGAACACTACAAATCTGGAAGATCTTTCCCGGAATATTGCCGGACTTACCATACAGAATCTGGGTCCTGGGCAAAGCGTGGTGAGCATCCGCGGCATTTCCTCGGGCCAGATCGTGCGCGACCAGCCTGGAGTCAAGGAGCAAGTCGGTGTCTATCTCGATGAAACCCCGATTTCCTTGTCCCTGTTCACTCCAGACATCGACTTGTTTGATCTGAGCCGGGTGGAAACCCTGAGGGGACCGCAGGGAACGCTGTTCGGATCCGGTTCGATCGGTGGCACGGTGCGCTACATCACCAACCAGCCACTGCTGGGCGTAAATGAAACCAAGATTGAGTTGGACGCAAACCAGATCGATGATGGTTCGCACGGAGAACATTTCAAACTGGCCAGCAACTTAGCCTTGGGAGATTCGGCAGCGGCACGGGCAGTAGCCTACTTTACGGGGTACGGCGGATTCATCGATGCACTCAGAGAAGATGGGTCTACCGAAGAAGATGTCAATGACGGCACCCGTTTCGGCGGGCGCATTGCTCTGTTGTGGGAGCCGCTTGAGAACCTGTCCATCACCCCGCGCATAGTCTATCAGGACATCGATCTGGGTGGATTCAACCGCGAAGAAGTATACAACCTGTTCCGAAGCCCCTATACCGACCCTGCAATCATCGCCCCTGTCAGCCTTGACAGGAGAGAGCAGTTCCTGCTGCTAGATGAGGCGTTTGAGGACGAGACCCTGATTCTGGATACAGTCGTCGAGTGGGGCATCAAGGATTCCCTGGACATGACCTACACTGCCAGTTATATCCGCCGCGACCTCCTGGTCAGTCGTGACGCCAGTGCGCTGACCGGCAGTGTGAGCATCGGCTCCCTGAGTCTTTCGGATGAAGACGCATTGCGCCCTTCCAACCTGCGTGACACCACGGACCTTGAACAAGTTACACACGAGTTGCGTGTCAGTTCAAGCGATGACAGTACACTACAGTGGCTTGCAGGCGTGTTTTTCTCGGATGTGGAGCGTGACTATTCCCAGCGACTGCCGACACCGGGGTATGACGCGTTCGTTCCTTCAGCCGATAACAACTTCCCGAACGCCGTGGATTCGCCCTATTCGTCTGACCTAACCTACGACCTGAGGCAGACCGCCTTGTTCGGGGAGGCGACATACATGCTGGGAGACCGGCTGGGCCTGACGGCCGGGCTGCGCTGGTATGACTGGGAAGAGGACAAGACCTTCCTGTCAGGAGGTCCTTTCTCGAATTCGAAAGCCCAGCACCAGGACGAAAAGGTATCCTCCGATGGATACACCCCCCGCTTCATGGTCAGCTACGAGGCTACCAGCAACATCCGGGTAATTG
>VXPJ01000084.1 GCA_009839635.1 Pseudomonadota bacterium | reverse complement strand
ACGGCTGGTACGCCAGGATGTCATGACCTCCGTGGTGATGTCGATGGACTGGTCCGTGTTCGAAAAGGCTGTCGGTGCGCGACCACCGTTTCTTGAGGAAATGCTTGTGACGGACGACGAGGCCGAAGCCGGTGCTGTGGCCTCATCGGCCGATGTGATGACCCGGCTGCAGCAAACCCCGACCTCTGAACGGGGCCGCCTGCTGGAGTCGTATCTGCAGGGGGAGGTGCAGGCAGTGCTGCGCTTGCCTTCGGCCCCGGAGCCCGCCGTCGGGTTTTTCGACCTCGGTATGGACTCGCTGATGGCCGTAGAACTGCGAAACCGCCTCAACCGGGCCTTCTCGGATGAGTACACTGCCTCCAACACGGTGGTGTTCGACTACCCGGACATCATCTCGCTGGCCCGCCACCTGTCCGAGGAACTGGGTGAAGTCGAAGAGGCTCCTGCACCCCAGGTCCAGCCCGCCCCGGTGTCCGTATCCGAAGATGCAACGATCGAGGGCGGCATTGCGATCATCGGCATGGCCTGCCGGTTCCCGGGTGCCCGTAATCTTTCCGAATTCTGGCAAGTCCTTGATGAAGGACGCGAAACCGTGAGTAACCGGCGCGAGGACACCGGTTTATGGGACGGGGTGCTTGGGGATCCTGCCAAGCCCGATGACGGCTACCAGCGGGGCGGGTTCATCGAGGGGATCGATCGCTTCGACGCTCGCTTTTTCGGTATCCGGCCGATCGAAGCCCACGCCATGGACCCGCAGCAACGGATGCTGCTCGAGACGAGCTGGCATGCCCTTGAGGATGCCGGTATTGATCCTGAGCGTTTGCGGGGCAGTCCCACCGGGGTTTATGCCGGCATTGCCTCAAGCGAATACCGGGATTTGATGATGGACAGTGGTGGTCCGAGCTATCTAGGCACAGCAGGGAGCATGGCGGTTGGGCGTGTTTCGTTTTGCCTGGGTCTGGAGGGGCCGACCATGCCGGTCATGCTCAACTGCGCTTCATCTCTGGTCGCCATACATCATGCCGTAGCGAGCTTGCACCAGGGCGAGGTGGACCTAGCGCTGGCCGGCGGAGTCAACGCGATCCTTTCGAACGGGCTGACCCGTGAACTCGCTGAACTCGGGATGCTGTCGCGTGATGGACGGTGCAAGACGTTCAATGCCTCGGCGGACGGGTTTGTACGCAGTGAAGGTTGTGGAATGATCGTCCTCAAGCGTCTTCATGAGGCGCAGGCAGATTGCGATCGAATCTGGGGCGTGATCCGTGGCTCGGCCATTAACCAGAGTGGGGCGAGTGCAGGGCCCACAGTACCGACGGGTCCAACGAAGGAACGGGTCATCGAGGAGGCGCTTACAGGGGCATGTGTCTTACCGCACGAAGTGGACTATCTTGAGGCGCACGGAGGCGGCTCGGAGCTGGGTGATTCCATTGAGGTCAATGCTTCTGCAAGGGTCTATGGGCGCGGGCGCGAGGCGGACGATCCCCTGTTGATTGGTTCAGTGAAGACGAACCTCGGACACCTGGAATCCGCTGCTGGTATTGCGGCACTCATCAAGACGGTGCTGGCAATGGATCGGCGCAGGATCCCGCAACACCTGCATTTTCATGACCCGAACCCACACACGGACTGGGAGCAGTTGCCGGTGAAAGTGGTCTCAGAGGCCATGGACTGGCCCCGGCATGAAGGTCGACCCACGCGTGCAGGGGTCAGTGCATTCGGAATCTCGGGAACCAATGCCCATGTGGTGGTCGAAGGGTATCCGGGGCCGGAGGATGCTTCGTACCCAGACCGTACGCGATCTTTTCCTGCAGGGAATGCACAACGGGTCACGCCACCCGCGTCGGACTCATCCCGGGAAACTCCCTCTGAAATACCTGCACCGGACTTGCGCAAGATCCGCCTGTTGCCGCTTTCCGGCAAATCTCAAGTAGTTCTTGGGGAACTGGCTGAAGCGTATCTTGCCTGGCTCGATGAACACTCGAAGGAGCTTTCGGATGATGACAGTGCATCCGGCCCACTGCTTTCGGATATGGCATGGACGGCCAGCACGGGACGTGCGCACTTCGATCATCGGGCGGGTATCCTGTTCAGTGATGCGACCTCGCTGCGGGCCCAACTTCAGTCACTTGCCAGGGGCATTGGCAAAGGGGTGCCCGTAGCAGCGAACGCAGACTCCCGTGGTGTACAAACGGATGAAGTACATGCCTTCATGCTGGAGGTTGCAGAAGCCTACGAGGCAGGGCGTGCGGTTTCACTCGCAGGTCTTTTTGAAGGCGAGATGCGCCAGCGAATTTCTGTGCCAGGCTATCCGTTCGAGCGGAAGAGGTTCTGGGTCAAGGCCTGACACACTTCGCGATCACGGGCCTGTTTTGACGGGTTACGGGTTCCGCAGTCTGCTTCAGGCGTCGGGCAACAGTTGCTGTTGCTGGAATTCCCGCACTGCAGACACGCAGTCTGCCGGCTTTTCCAGCTGAAGAAGATGTGTGGTCTCAGGGATGAAATCATAATCGACAGTCAGGACATCGCTGAGATCGAACGTTGGCAGATAGGCATACGGCAAAGTCGGGTCGGCGCCGATGACCTTCGTCGGACACGGGAGCGTTTCAAAGTCCACCAGCGGGGAAAAGCTTCGGACATAATCGGTGATCTGGGCCTCGTATTCGCGTGGGCAGCGCAACTCATACCCCAGCCCGTCGGGAACCTCGCGAAGCGTGGTCCTGGCCATGAGCTCCCGGACCCCTGGAACCACATGGGTGAAGGTCGGGATGTAGCTCAGAAAATCAGAAAATTCTTCCTCTGTCTGGAATCGGTATCCGCGCCGCCGCGTCAGCGATGCAGCATGTTCGGCAGCCACATCAAATTCGGTCTGGCTGGCGCCAGGCTTGCATACGGGCGGGTCAAAAAGAATCTGTGCAGAGCAGCTGTTGTCCTGCGGCGCTGCCAGCAGCGAGATCAGCGCCGAGACGGAGTGTAATACCCCGATCTTGGGTTTGTTGCCATAGTGGCGGTCGATGGATTCCAGTATCAGGGCATAATCCTGTATCAGCACGGGAACGTTGTGGTCGCGGCGCTCGCCCACGGCATTCCAGCCATGGTTTCTGAGGTCGTAGAGGATCAGTTCGTAGTCCTCGGCAAGCAGCGACCAGAACGGGTAGTACAGGTCAATGGCAAGACCGTTTCCGTGACACAGCACGAGCCGGGCCCCCGATGGATTGCCGTGCTGTCGCAAGAGCGTGACTGTATTTTTATCCAGCCGGACTTCACACACTGAGATTGGTTCAGGAATTTCCCACATGGTCCTTATGAGGCAAAGCGTATTCTCGTTTTATCAGGTTCAGAAGGTTGGGCCAGATCGCTGGGTTCATTCTCCAGTCCGGCATCACCCCGGGTTAAGCTCATGTGCCAGGGCCGCAGCAAAATCCGGGTCATCCAGGGATTCAAGCCACCACCGGACTGCGGGCAGCTGAGGGAAGCAAAATTCGCCTGCACTCATCCCCTGGCGCAGGGTTTTCGGAATTTCAATTCCTGACATGTCCAGCGAGAATCCCGTACCCAGCGCCTTGAGCAATGCTTCTTTCATCGTCCACAGGCGGAAAAACAAGTGGATTTTCTGCGGGCCGTGGGCCGCGGCTAGGTCCGCGCGTTCGTTCGGGGTAAATACCGACTGAATCTCTCCATCCAGGTTCTGTTGCATGTTCCGTTCTTCCACGTCCACTCCGACACGTCCATGCAGGGCAAGTGCTACCAGCCCGTGCTGGTGGCTATGGCTGACGTTGAAGCTGATATCGTCTGATTCTCCATTCACCAGGGCATGGGGTTTTCCATATTTCGATGTCCCGAAAGTGAGTTGTTCGTTGCTGCAGTCGAGATGTTTGCAGAGAATCGCACGCAACGCGGCACGACACAAGCTGAATTCATACCGGGCACGGGCATGGCGAAACCGGTGCCAGCGTGCCTGTTCCTCGTGATCCAGCCACTCCAGTGCTTCGGCCTCACGAGTGTTGTGAGGCCGTAGGTCCACATGAAAAATTGTGGTATCCCGGGTTTCCCTGTACAAACGCCACCAGTTATTTGTCGCGGTGGCCGACTCCTTGTGTCTGGTCACCTTCAGGGGCACAGGGCCGAGTCACTTTGTACAGTGCCCGGGTTGTCCATGACCATCGCAGCGTCTGCGGTTATCCCGGCCTAGGAACTGGGGTACACGTGCACCTCGATGTCCGGATGCAGTTCTGCTTACATCCCTGAACCGGAAAAGGTTTACCCGGAGTTCGAATCCAGATAAGCAGCCAGTTCCCGCAGAGACTGGAACTGGGAGAAGTCTTCAGGAGGAACTGTCACTCCGAATTCCTGGCTGACCTTCTTGATGAAGGCGACGGCATCCACCGAGGACACGCCAGAGTCACCAAACCGGGTGTCCATATCCGGCTCCCTGCCAGTATCCAGATTTTCATTTGCTAGTGCCATGAGGCGGTCTTCTGTTGAGGACATGATGAGATTCTCCTGATTGTTTTAGTTGGTTTTTGGTGTAGACAGACCGGTATTCTAGGTGCAGGCACGTTTTCAGACAAGGGCAGGTGTGAATTGCTAGCGACCCTGGGTAGACATGCCATCGAATCGATCCCGGCCGCGACCACTGGCCGTATACGCTTCTTGGGGCATGCGTTCGAAATTTCTGCATCTTTTTGAGTGCATTTCTGAACGGATATTGCCGGTCTGCGTCTATACCTATATAGGCTGGCGTCGTTCCCCCCCAGCACCTGTCCGCGTCATGACTTGTCCGGGGCTTTGACTTACAATGACAGGACAGGAAACTGCCTGGGTCGGGGAGCGCAGTCCATTTGAATTGATTTGTCAAGATTGGCGGGAGTCCGTATGTCTGTACCGGTGAGTAAGGAAGGAAGCCATGCGGCTTCGACCGAGCGTCCGGCCCGGGGTTCCGCTGCAGGCGCAATAATGCCAGGCGGTCGCTTTCTCATACAGGGCTCATGGCCCACCTTCTGAAGCTGTTGCGCCTTGGGCTGGGGGCTTTTCTTGCCATCATCGTGGCAGTACTGGCCAGCTACATC
Source organism: Pseudomonadota bacterium (assembly GCA_009839635.1). GTDB lineage: Bacteria > Pseudomonadota > Gammaproteobacteria > UBA4575 > UBA4575 > WTFY01. Next base: position 16,076 of record VXPJ01000084.1, on the reverse strand, counting down.
TACCTGGCACCTTCTCTGCCCGGGGTGGCCGTGCTCAGGGACGTGGAACTGCAGGTGCCACTCAAGGTGTACAGCCGGGACGGCAAGCTGATTGCCGTGTATGGAGAACAAAGGCGTGAACCCCTGGGGGTGGATGAGATCCCGGAATTGCTGGTCCAGGCATTCCTTGCCGCTGAGGACGACCGCTTTTACGAGCACCTGGGGGTCGATTATCAGGGTCTGGCCCGTGCTGCGCTTCATGTATTGCTGACTGGGGAAAAACGACAGGGTGGCAGCACCGTCACGATGCAGTTGGCCCGGAACTTCTTTCTGGACAATGAGCGTACCTACCGACGCAAACTCAAGGAAATTTTCCTGGCCCTCAGGATCGAGCACGAGTTCAACAAAAACGAAATCCTCGAGCTGTACCTGAACAAGATCTACCTGGGGAACCGGGCCTACGGTGTGGGTGCGGCGGCCGAGGTCTATTACGGGCGCAGCGTGCATGATCTGAATCTTGCACAGATCGCCATGATTGCAGGACTGCCCAAGGCCCCTTCGAGGTTTAACCCGATCGTCAATCCCGAGCGTGCCGTCATTCGCCGCGATTACGTGCTCGGCAGAATGCACAAGCTTGAATTCATTGATGATGACGCCTATCGCAAGATGCTGGATGAGCCGGTGAGCGCATCGGTCCATTACCCCCGGGTCGAGATGAATGCCCCGTACATTGGAGAGATGGCACGCGCGCAGATGTTCGGGGAATACGGGGCCGAGGCCTATACCAAAGGCTACCGCGTGTACACGACGATCAACAGCAAACTTCAGCGCGAGGCCCAACTGGCCCTGAGAAAAGGGTTGCACGCCTACGACCGGCGTCATGGCTGGCGGGGTGCGGAATCCCATCAGGAACTGGAGTTCACAGACGATGATATGAACCAGATTGCGTTTGAAAAGCTGGATGAGGCGATTCTGGGCATGGACCTGATCGGAGGGTTGATGCCGGCCGTGGTGACCCGGGTGGAGCCCTTGGAAATCGAGGCGTATCTGGGCAAGCAGCAGTTTGCCGTAGTTTCAATCGACCAGGCCAAGTGGGCCAGGTCCTACATTAGTGAGAACACCATGGGGGAGGCGCCGGGAGACTTCTCCGGGATGCTTGCACCGGGGGATGTGATCCGGATCACCCGGGCAGATACCGGCGAATGGACCCTCAGCCAGATTCCCGAGGCGGCCGGGGCCTTCGTGGCGATCGACCCGCAAAACGGCAGTGTGCTGGCCTTGGCCGGCGGCTACGATTACCTGCACAGCAAATTCAATCGCGTCACCCAGGCGAAACGTCAGCCCGGCTCAAGTTTCAAGCCGTTTATCTATTCGGCCGCGCTCGAATCAGGCTTCACACCGGCCAGTGTCATCAACGATGCGCCGGTGGTGCATGATGCCAGTGGCCTGGAAAGTGCCTGGCGCCCCAAAAATTACAGCGGCAAGTTTTTCGGACCGACCCGCCTTCGCGAGGCCTTGGTGAAGTCCCGCAACATGGTATCGATCCGTGTGCTGCGAAGTGTGGGTCACAGCTACACCGAGCAGCACATAACCAACTTTGGTTTTGGTCCCGAGCAACTGCCCAAAGGCTTGTCCCTGGCACTGGGTTCCGGTGTGGCAACGCCTATGGAGATGGCCCGCGGCTATGCAGTGTTTGCCAATGGCGGTCACTACGTGGAACCGTTCGTGATCGAAAGGATAGAAGACGTCAGGGGTGAGGTCCTGTTTCGCTCCAGTCCACTGATGGTATGCGAGGCAGACTGTCTGGACTTGCAGCAACAGCTGTACCGCAGTGGCGAGGAGATCCTCGGCGAGGATAGGGCAGCAGATCTGGGTATGCGGGTCGCGGAACGCGTGCTGTCCAGAGAGAACGCCTATCAGATGGTAAGCATGATGCATGATGTCATACAAAGTGGCACTGGCAGGCGCGCGCGTCAATTGGGGCGCAGTGATCTTGCCGGAAAAACAGGTACGACGAACGAGCAGCGGGATGCGTGGTTCTGTGGCTTCAATGGTGATATTGTGGCGATTGCCTGGGTGGGGTTCGATCAGCACAAGCCGCTCGGGCGCAAGGAAGTCGGGAGTGTCACAGCGTTACCAATATGGATCGAATTCATGCGTGCCGCCCTTCAGGGCAAGCCGGAGAACAAGCTGAAGCGACCGGAGACGATCGTCAGTGTGCGCATCGACCCTGCCACTGGACAGCGGGTGGATCAGGGTAATGAGCAGGGGATCGAGGAAACCTTCCGCATGGGGTATGTTCCAGCCGAAGGCTCAGGACCGGGCACGCCGCCGGCGTATCCGCGAAATGACGAGGGAATGGGAACTCCGGAACAGCTTTTTTAAAAAATCGTGGCTGTAAGAAAACAGGACCGGCTTCGGCAGAAGCTCGCCCAAGAGGCTGCCAGGATCATTGTCACCGAAGGAGTGCGCGACTACCAGAAAGCCAAGTGCAAGGCACGCGAGCGCTTGCATGCACTGCAGGGCGTAGCACTTCCCAGCAATGTCGAGATCGAGTCCGCCATCCGTTCATTTACACGGACGTTTTTACCAGATCATGAGGGAATCCTTCGAAACTTGCGGTGTACTGCACTGACCGTGATGAACTGGCTGACTCCGTATCACCCCTACCTGACCGGTCCCGTGCTGGAAGGCACTGCAGGTGCAAAAACACCAATCAGCCTGCACGTCTCCTGTGACTGCCCTGAAGAAGTCTTGGCGGTGCTGCAGCGACGTGGCCTGGCCGTGCAGCTGGCAGACCGGCATTTCAGGCAAAACCGCCACTACACCTGCCTGCCCGTTCTGGTGTTTACTTACCGTGAGCATGAAATTGATGTCACTGTTTTCAGCTTGCGCCAGCAGCACCAGCCTCCAAAAAGCAAGACGCATCACCGCAGTGCGCAAAGAATGAACGGAAAGGCGCTGGCCAGCCTGCTGGGACAAGCCCGCAGCAAGGTTCTGTAAAAACGCCGCGGTACTTTTTTACTGCAGGCAGGGACACTGCGTCGGCCTGCAGCTTCGATCCGGCTCCGGTGCATTCGCCGGGGTTGTAACGGCTAGTGATAGGCGGGGCTGAACTCCCTGACCGCATCCACCAGCACTGTGACTTTTTCCGGTTGCACGTATTGCTGTATGCCATGGCCTAGGTTAAAGACATGACCGCTGCCTTGGCCGTATTTTTCCAGCACTTTCTGCACCTCACGCCGGATGACCGCATCCGGAGCATACAGTACAGCTGGGTCCAGGTTGCCCTGCAACGCGACTCTTGAACCGACCTGTGCCCGGGCCTGATCGAGTTCCATGGTCCAGTCCAGCCCCACCGCATGGCACCCGCTGGCCGCTAGGTCGGCCAATTCATGCCCGACCCCTTTGGTGAACAAAATGATTGGGACCGTATGTGGCGTCTCGAGTCGCAACAGTTCCGAGACAATGTGCTGCATGGGTCCTAGGGAGTATTTCAGGTAGGCATCCCGCGATAGCACGCCGCCCCAGGTGTCAAAGACCATCACGGCCTGTGCGCCAGCATGGATCTGAGCCGACAGATAGTCGGCCGCCGCCTGGCTCAGAATCTCGAGCAGGCGTTCTAGTATGTCCGGCTGAGTGTAGAGCAGGCTCTTGATTTTGCGGAACTCACGGCTGGTTTCGCCCTCCACCATGTAGGTAGCAAGCGTCCATGGACTACCGGTGAATCCGATCAGCGGAACCCGTCCGTTCAGTTCATGCCGGATCATGCGCACCGCATCGCATACGTATCCCAGGCCATCCATGGGTCGGGTGCGGGCGATGCGCTCCACGTCTTTCATGCTTGATACGGGTCTTGAAAACCGCGGTCCCTCACCTTCACTAAAGGAAAGGCCCAGTCCCATCGCGTCCGGAATGGTCAGGATATCCGAAAACAGGATTGCCGCATCGAGATCGAAACGCTCTACCGGCTGCAGCGTGACCTCACACGCCAGTTCCGGAGTTTTGCAAAGGGTCAGGAATCCACCGGCTTGCTTGCGTGTGGCCCGGTATTCTGGCAGATAGCGGCCTGCTTGGCGCATGATCCAAAGGGGTGTGCGCGGGACCGGTTTTTTGAGCAGTGCCCGGATCAGAACATCGTTTTGTAGGGGCGGCATGGCGCTTTGAGTATAGCGGCAAACAGGGATTTAGAACCAGAGCGAAGCCGTTCGCTGTCCATCGCAACCCGCAGTGCGGGCATATCATCGGGGTTACGGCTCTGAAGGGATTCAGTAAAGCCGCCGTCGTCGCAGGCTGGTTCGTGCTACGCGCTTCAGGTTGCGCTTGACCGCAGCTGCCGCTTTGCGTTTGCGGACCTCGGTAGGCTTTTCATAGTATTCGCGTCGGCGTACTTCAGTAATGATTCCTGCTTTTTCGCAGGAGCGTCGAAATCGCCGCAAGGCAAAATCGAACGGTTCATTTTCTTTTACACGTACACCGGGCATTCAATACTGTCCTGATCCTAAGATGCTCAAACCAAAAAGAACCGCGATTATACCGGCAGGTTCCTATATTTCAAATATATTTTGAGCAAAAACAATCTATTCGGTTCTCTCAAGGATTTTGTGGATTTGCCATGAGTATGACCATGCCAAGGAGAAGAACAGTCCGCGTGAACCATCTGACGATTGTTCTAAAAGCAAGTGAAAGCGGTTTCTTCATGAAAGGTATTATTTGCATGGCAAAAGGAGACTAATAACGAGCAATTTGGACTGCAAACCAGACCGGGAGAAGTGAAATCCATTCTTTCGTGCCTTGTTACAGGTTCTGTGAACAGCCGACAAAATACATGCTATGTTTGCCGAAACGAATCACACCAAGCTGTCTGCATGCGAGTACTGGGCATTGAAACCTCTTGCGACGAAACCGCCGTTGCCGTGATCTGTGAACGCCAGGGACTGCTGGCCCACCATCTGTATTCGCAGTCTGCCCTGCACAGCGAATACGGGGGCGTGGTTCCGGAACTGGCCTCACGCGATCATATCCGAAAGCTCGGGCCCCTGATCCAGACCACAATGCGCGCAGCACGACTGTCTCTGAGAGAGGACATCGATGCTGTGGCCTATACCTCGGGGCCGGGATTGATGGGAGCCCTGATGGTGGGCGCAGGACTGGGCCGTGCCCTGGCCTTTGCGCTCGACAAGCCTGCCGTGGCGGTTCATCACATGGAGGCCCACTTGCTCGCACCTTTGCTGGAAGATGCCGCCCCCGACTACCCGTATGTAGCGTTGCTGGTCTCGGGAGGACATACCTTGCTGGTCGAGGTCCGTTCGGTTGCACGCTATGCCGTGCTGGGAGAGAGCATTGACGATGCCGTCGGCGAGGCTTTTGACAAAGTGGCGTTGATGCTGGGTCTAGGTTACCCGGGCGGGCCGCAGATCCAGCGACTGGCTAGGCAGGGCGACCCGGAGCGCTTCGTATTTCCCCGCCCGATGGTAAACCGTGCAGGGCTTGATTTCAGTTTCAGCGGGCTGAAGACTCATGTGCTGAACACCCTGAAAGGTCTTGCAAAGCCGGATCACCAAGCCCGTGCCGATGTGGCGCGTGCTTTCGAGGATGCGGTTGTGGACACCCTGAGAATCAAGTCCACGCGTGCGATCGAGCACACGGGTGCGAAGACGCTGGTCGTGGCGGGGGGCGTCGGTGCAAATCAGAAGCTGCGCCAACAGCTGATGCAGCGACTGGGCGAGCAAGACGTGAAGGTGATCTTTCCGGCTCCAGAATTCTGCACGGACAATGCTGCCATGGTTGCACAGTTGGGTCTGTTGAGGCTGCAAAGCGGAAGCCGGGAGCCGCTGCAGATCCGGGTTCAGCCTCGCTGGGCGCTCGAAGAAATCTGACTAATCCTCCCCCAACCGGGTCTCCTTACCTGCAAGCAGGTCACGGATGTTGCTGATATGCCGCCAGAAGATCAAGGCGGTGATGACCACAAGGGCACCAGCTGTCCACATTTGTTCCGACGGCGTGACAAGCACGAGGCCCAGGGTGACCGACATGGCGGTCATGGCGGCCACGGACGAATACCTGAATACCAAGGCAGTGGCCAGCCAGACCAGGGCCCACAGCACCCCAAGTAGCCAGTCCATGGCCAGCAGCACACCCAATGTGGTCGCTACCCCTTTGCCGCCCCGAAAGTGATAATAGACTGGGAAGATATGACCCAGCAGTGCCGCCAGGCCCACTGCCGCCACCAGCCGAGGGTCGTCCGTGAGCACGGTGGTCAGCAGAACCGGCAGATAGCCTTTCAGGAGATCGCCCAGCAGCGTGATCGCTGCAGCCGGTATGCTGCCCACGCGCAACACATTGGTGGCGCCGGGGTTACCGGATCCTGCAGTCCTCGGGTCGGGCAGACGCAGGGCCTTGCTGGACAGCACTGCGCTGTTGATTGAGCCCAGTAGATATGCCGCAATGACCGCTGCGATCTGAAGAAGGATTACACCCATCCGAGGTACCGTGTCAAAACTGTATTGTTCAAAATCTGGCCAAGGTCCGAATCTTGTATTGTTGCATGGATGGGGGTCGAGTTCGAAAATCTGGCACAAGGTGGCCGGCGATCTGGCCTTGAAATATCAAGTCTGGTGCGTCGATCTGCCGGGACACGGACACAGTCACGCCATGCACTGGGATTGCAGTACCGAACAGGGGATGCAGTTGCTTGCCGACGTGTTACCCCCTGCTGCCAGCTTCCTCGGCTGGTCCTTGGGGGGGCTGTGGGCCTTGCTGTATGCCAGGCAGTATCCTGATCGGGTGGTCGATGTGATGCTCGTTTCAAGTGCACCAAGATTCACTGCGACACAGGAGTGGCCACATGGCATGGCACAGACGGAATTGCTGGATTTTTCGCGGCAGTTTTCGAAGGCCCCACAGCGGACCCTGAAAAAATTCTGTTCGCTGCAGGCCATCAACAGCGAACACGCAAAACCCACGCTTGTTGCATTGCGCAGCGCCTTGTCCAGTTCACCCGTCCATACTAGGAATATCGCCTGGGGTTTGAAATGGCTGGAGCAGGTCGATCTGCGCTCTGACAGCAGGTTTTCGCATCTGCCTGTAGACTTACTTCATGGTGAGGAGGATCAGGTGTTGCCTGTCGCCGCCGCCGAGGGCACGAATCGCATTTGGCAGCATGCGCGAGTCGAGCGCATTCCAAAGGCCGGGCATGCTCCGTTTGTTTCACATCCCGAACAGTTTTTGCAGTGGGTAGCCCAAAGGAAAATCCATGAGTGAGCATGCGGACATAAAAAAGCAGCGTGTGCGCGATGATTTCTCGAAAGCTGTTGCCAGTTACGATACTGCTGCAGTGCTGCAACACGAGGTGTGTGAACGCACTCTTGAACGCGTGGACATGCTCAAGCTGCAACCTCGGCGTGTGCTTGATGTCGGAACTGCAACCGGTCGCAGCCTGAAGGGTCTCGCTTCTCGTTTTCCCAACAGTTCAATGGTTGCCTGCGATCTTGCCTTGCCCATGCTGTTGTGGTGTCGACGACATCACGATGCCGAGTACACGAATGCACTCGTGTGCAATGATGCAGAACAGCTGCCTTTTGCAGATGGATCGGTCGACCTGGTTTTTTCTTCCTCAACGTTTCAGTGGTGTGTGAGCCTGCCGCAGGTATTTTCCGAATGCATGCGAGTGCTGCGCCTCGACGGTGTGCTGATATTTTCCACATTCGGGCCGGATACTCTGCACCAGTTGCGCGACAGTTTTGCAGGACTGGACGATTACCGGCATGTGCACGAGTTTGTCGACATGCACCATATCGGAGACATGCTGCTAGCAGAACATTTCACTGACCCGGTCGTTGACATGGAGATGATCGATATTCAATATCAATCCCTGCCGCAGTTGTTGCAGGACCTGAAAAACACCGGCAGCCGTGGAAAATTTGGCTCCACGCATGCCACGGCTCCAGGGCTGATGGGCAGACAGAAATACCGCATGCTCGTGCAGGCGTACGAAGAGTACCGTCTGGACAACGGCATGCTCCCGGCAAGCTACGAAGTGATTTACGGGTATGCCCGCAAGTCGGCCAACCCTGCGCAAGAAACAGCAGACGACAACGAGGTCAGGATACCGGTCGACCGGCTGCAAGGCAGGCACCGGTAGGTGGCTTGCGAGCGGCGCCGGAATAAAATGACAGGGTTTCATCAGCAAGGGCAGGCGAGGTTGCTGGAGCAAGAAAAACTCAGGACCGAAGATATGCACGAGTGTTACAGGCCAGATGGACAATAAGCGCAGAAACCGGTTCCGGGCCGTGGCCCTGGCCAGCTGTGCACTGGCTTTGCTGGTGGTGGTGCTGGGCGCCTATGTGCGTCTTTCCGATGCAGGACTGGGCTGCCCGGACTGGCCGGGATGTTACGGCCACCTGCTGGGGGTGCCAGAATCGGAGCAGGAAATCCTGCAGGCCAACCGTGCTTTCCCGGAGCGTGCAGTGGAGGCGGACAAGGCCTGGAAAGAGATGGCTCATCGCTATTTCGCGGGCGTACTCGGCATTCTGATCCTGGTTCTCGCCGTGATGGGCCTGCGTAATCGCAAGGACCCGGGGCAGCCCGTGGGTTTGCCGGTGTTTCTGGTGGGCCTGGTGATTTTTCAGGCCCTGCTCGGGATGTGGACGGTGACCTTGCTGCTCAAGCCGGTGATCGTCATGCTGCACCTGATCGGCGGTTTTGCCGTGTTGTCACTCCTGTGGTGGGTGTACCTTGATACCGGTACCGAGCGATTGATCTATCGGCAGCGCCTCAGCCATGCAATACTGCCGATGCTGGTGGTTGGCTTGTTGCTGTTGATCGGCCAGATCATCCTGGGTGGCTGGACCAGTGCAAATTACGCAGCGCTCGCCTGTGTTGATTTTCCGACCTGCCAAGGGCAGTGGTGGCCACCCATGGATTTCAAGGAAGGTTTCGTGTTCTGGCGCGGCCTCGGCACCAATTATGAATTTGGGGTGCTGGATAACCCGGCGCGCACGGCCATTCACTTGAGTCATCGGTACATGGCTGTCGTAGTGACTGCCTACTGGGTGGCATTGCTGATCTACCTGCTGGCCACAAGCCAAGCCACGGCGTCGTTGCGCATCGCCAGTGTCGTGACCCTGCTGTTGCTATCGGGCCAGTTGACGCTGGGGGTATCGAATATTGTGCTGCACCTGCCAATCGCCGTGGCTGTCATGCACAACGGAGGAGCGGTCCTGCTGCTGCTCGGCGTAGTGACTCTGGTGTATCTCGCCCGCAGCGAGGCGGGCCGGTGATGACAAAAATCAGCTGACGACAGCAGCCTTGAGCGCCTGGATGGCGTTACTTTCCAGCTGGCGTATGCGCTCTGCCGAGACCTCGTACTTGGCAGCAAGTTCCTGCAGGGTGGCGCGCTTCTCGCTTAACCAGCGCTGCGCGATGATGTCCCTGCTGCGTTCGTCCAGCACAGTCAGTGCAGTTTGCAGTTGCCGGGCCTGATGGGATTCCCAGTCCTCGTGTTCGACCTGCAGTTCGGGGTTGTCCTCTTCATGGCTTAGATAGGTCGCCGGCGCAAAGTGACCTGACTCGTCCTTGTGCTCATCATGATCCTGGTCAAACCCGAGGTCATGATTGCTGAGCCGCTTTTCCATCTCCACCACTTCGCTGCACTTGACACCGAGTTCCTTGGCGACCGTGTCCACCTCATTCTGATTCAGCCAGGCAAGGCGTTTCTTGGAGTTGCGCAAGTTGAAGAACAGCTTGCGCTGGGCCTTGGTGGTTGCAACTTTGACAATACGCCAGTTGCGCAGTACAAACTCATGGATCTCGGCACGAATCCAGTGCACCGCAAACGAGACCAGGCGCACACCCTTGTGCGGGTTGAAGCGGTTGACGGCCTTCATCAGCCCGACATTGCCTTCCTGGACCAGATCCGCAAGCGGCAGACCATATCCCAGGTAGCCGCGCGCCACATGAATCACGAACCGCAGGTTGTGAATGATCAGAGTGCGTGCCGCATCCAGATCGTTATCTTCATACAGGCGCAACGCCAGGGCATGCTCCTCTTCCATGCTCAGCACCGGAATCTGCAGCGTCGAGGCGATGTAGCCGTCCAGGTTGGCGGTGGAAATCGCCGTTGAAGCTTGCAAGGGTTGTATGGTGGTCGTCACAGTTCTCTGGTTCTCCCTAGTTGGAGCGTTTGTTCAATCTTTATTAGGGCTATATTAGCACTCTTTTATATAGAGTGCTAATATTTTTAGTTCTTTAAATTCAGTAGCTTATGTTGTCTACCCTGTGCATTTGCCGGTGGTGTGCAGGAGATTGATGGGGATCGGCAGCCGCCGGATTCGGTGGGTCAAACACCGAGGTTCTGGGCAATTGCGTTCGTGCTGGTCCGAACGCTCAGCTGGGTTCAATCCGCACGATATGGCGTCCGACGGCCAGCCATGAACCCAGCAGTCCCAGCACGATGCTAGTCGCTATCAGGGCCAGGCCCTGCCGGAGATCCGGAAAAATCAGCTCGAAATTGCTGTTGTACAGTCCAATCAAGTGCTGTGCGGGCGCTTCGATGACGTACAGCACGAGCAGCACCAGCAACAGCGCCAGGCTCCCCCCCAGCAGGCCATACCACATACCGCCGTACAGGAAAGGCCTTCGCACGAAGCGGTTGGTCGCGCCGATCAGCTTGGCGACCTCGATTTCCTCGCGTCGATTCTCGATGTCCAGGCGGATGCTGTTGCCCACCACCAGCAGTACGGAAATGGCCAGCGTGATGCCCAGTATCGTGATCGCACGGTGCACCACCTCGGTGATGGCCTGCAGCCGCTGCAGCCATTGCAGGTCGAGTTGTACATGATCGACCTGCGGGTAGGTGCCAAGATCCTGCACCAGCCGGTCCAGTTGACCGGCCTGCTTGGCTTGCTCAAACGGGATCAGGGTCAGGGTAGGCGGCAGTGGGTTTTCCTCCAGCCCTTCGATCAGGTATTCGAGCCTGCTGAGTTTTCGAAACTCCGCCAGGGCCTGTTGGGCAGAAACGTACTTGATGCTTTCGATCTCCTTGAGTTCGGCTAGGCGGGTGCGAAGTGCCTTGATCTCGGCTTCGCTGCTGTCCACGTTCAAGAACAGCGTGATTTGTCCGGAGTCGTCCCATTTCTCGGTAACCGTCTGCAGGTTGTCCAGCAACAGGTACATGCAGGCCGGCAGCGCCAGGGCCACAGCGATCATTAGGATGGTCAGCGTCGATGCGAACGGGTGGCGGTACAGCTTACCGAGGCTGAACACCAGGCTGCGCAGATGCTCACGCACCAGAGCGCGAAAGCGCGTCAGGGAGTTGGGTCTGTTCGGGATTGGTCTGCGTGTGGATGCCTGCATGTTCCTGTCAAGGTCTGTACTGTCGTGTCACCTGCCATCAGGCCGGCTGTGCCTGTCCGTTGATACATTGTCCACCTTGCAGGCGGATGATTCGTTTGCCCAGGCGGGAAATCAGGTCCAGGTCATGACTGGCCACCAGCACGGTGACGCCGACCTGGTTGAACTCGGAAAAGAGTTGCATGATCTCGGCCGATAATCCCGGGTCTAGGTTGCCGGTCGGTTCGTCGGCCAGCAAAATCGCCGGTTTGTGGACTACTGCGCGTGCAATCCCGACACGCTGCTGTTCCCCCCCGGACAATGTGATGGGCATGGCCTTTTCCTTGTTCAGCAATGCCACCTTGTCCAGGGCGGCCCGCACCCGGCGGCTGATCTCGGCCCGCGCATAACCTGCGATCTGCAGCGGCAGCGACACATTGTCGAAGACGCTGCGGTCATACAGCAAATGATGATCCTGGAACACGATCCCCATGAATCTTCGCAAGTTGGGAATCTTGCGCTTGGGGATGTGCGTGATATTTTTCTGGTTGATCAAGATACGGCCGCGGGTCGGGCGCTCGATGGCGGCAATCAGTTTCAGCAGGGTGCTCTTGCCTGCGCCCGATGGCCCGGTGAGAAATGCCATTTCACCACGTTCGAGCACCAGGTCCAGTTGCGTCAGGGCTTCACGGTTTCCCGGGTATCGTTTGGTTACGTTCTGCAGCTCAATCATCGATTCGTGCCTGACTTCGGTTCCGGCCTAGGCATGCAACAGGGCCTCGGCATACCGGTAGGCATCAAATACGCGCAGGTCCTCGATACCCTCACCCACACCAATATAGCGGATCGGAATCTCCAGCCTGTCTGCGATAGCAATGACGGTGCCACCCTTGGCCGTACCATCCAGCTTGGTCACGCACAGGCCGGTAAGGTTCAGTGCCTCGTGAAAACCGAGCGCCTGCTTTAGTGCATTTTGTCCGGTGCCGGCTTCCAGCACCAGCAGGATCTCATGCGGTGCCTCGGGGTCGATTTTTTGCATGGCCCGCTTGATCTTGAGCAGTTCATCCATCAGGTTTTGCTGGGTATGCAGCCGCCCGGCAGTATCAGCGATCAGCACATCGATGCCGCGTGCCTTCGCAGACTGATATGCATCGAATACGACAGCCGCACTGTCGGCGCCGCTTTTTTGCGCCACCACGGGCACCTCGATTTTCTTACCCCAGGATTGCAACTGTTCGACCGCTGCCGCTCGAAAGGTATCCCCGGCAGCCAGCAACACGGTCTGATCCTGTCCGACCAGGCGGTGGGCGATCTTGCCGATGGTGGTGGTCTTGCCAGCACCGTTGATACCGACTACCAGAATGGTGAAGGGCTTGCTGCCACGGGTCAGCAGGGGTTTGTTGCAGGCTGACATGATCTCAGCGAGGCTTTCCTGCAGCAGTGCATCTGCCCTCTGGGCCTTTCCACTGTGCTTGCGACGCAGGCGTGATTTCAGGTCGTCGATGATCCGGGCAGTCGTATCAATGCCTACATCGGCGAGCAGCAAACGGTCTTCCAGTTCAGCGAGCAGAGCCTCACTGTTGTCCCGCCACGCAGCCGCAGGGATGCCAGCGGTCAACGCATTTCTGGTCTTTTGCAGGCCCTGGCGCAGTCGCGAAAAAACTCCGGTTTCAGGCATGGATTTCGGGCAAACAGTTATAGTAAGGTTCGCTGATCATACATCAATGCATCCAGTGCGGTGCTTATCCTAACACCCCTATACTCGTCATTTATGAATGTAATCAAAATTGCCGGAATGTGGCTGGCTGCGGCACTCATTTGCCATGCACAGGCCGGTGCCGGAGATACCCACGAGATGGTGCTGGACAATGGACTGAAAATCATTGCCAAGGAAGACCATCGGGCACCGGTGGTGGTTTCCCAAATCTGGTACCGCGTGGGATCTGCCCAGGAACATAACGGCATCACCGGGATTTCGCACATGCTCGAACACATGATGTTCAAGGGCACGGAAAAATATTCTGCCGAGAAATTTACATCGACATTGGCGGAAATCGGCGCACGTGACAATGCATTCACCGGGCGCGACTACACCGCCTACTTTCAAGTAATGGGCCGCGAGCACCTGGAGGTAAGTTTCGACATCGAGTCGGACCGCATGGTCAACCTGATCCTCACGCAGGGCGATTTCGACAGCGAGCGCGAGGTCGTTAAGGAAGAGCGGCGTTTGCGCACCGACGATGATCCGAACGCACTCGTCTACGAACAACTGAGTGCAGCCGCTTTCACCAGCAGCCCGTATCACCACCCTGTAATCGGATGGATGAACGATCTGGAGCATCTTGAGCTCGAGGATCTGAGCCGCTGGTATCAGCGCTGGTACGCGCCCAACAATGCCACCTTGGTGGTGGTGGGGGATGTCGAGCCCGAGACCGTGTTTGCTTTGGCCCGCACGTACTTCGGCGCCATCGAGCGCCGGCATATCCGCGACAGCAAGCCGCGTGTCGAGCCCGTCCAGAGCGGGCTGCGCCGCATCAAGGTGAAAGCCGTCGCCAAACTGCCGTACATTCTGTTGGGATACAAGACGCCGAGCCTGACCACGGCTGAACAGGACTGGGAACCATACGCTCTGTCGGTACTGTCCGGTGTGCTCGACGGGGGCCGCAGCGCGCGGCTCAGCAAGTACCTGGTGCGGGAAATGGAACTGGCCGCCAGTGCAGGCGCCGGATACAGCCTGTATGCCCGCTATCCCACCCTGTTCCTGCTGGAGGCCACGCCTGCGCCACAGCACAGCCTCGAGGATGTCGAGCAGGCCCTCTATGCCGAGATTCGGGCACTGCAGGAAGACCTGGTCAGTGAACACGAACTCGCCCGTGTCAAGGCACAGGTCATTGCCAGCGAAGTGTACGCTCAGGACTCCATCCGTGCGCAGGCCGGTGTAATTGGCCGGCTGGAATCGGCGGGACTGGGCTGGCGTGTGATGGACGAATACAGCCAACGCATCAATGCGATCAGTGCCGAGCAGGTGCGCCAGGTGGCCCGCACTTACCTGACCGAGGATCGCCTCACCGTGTCCGTACTGGAGCCGCTGCAAGCCGGCGGGAGCACCGGTGCGGCTGTGCTATCCGATGCTGCACAGTAGTACACCATTGAGAGCTGCCTGCGGCACCCTATGGCTTTGTGCGGCGCTGCTCGGAAATGCCCTGGCTGCACCTTCGATCGAGCAGTGGACCAGTGGCCAGACCGTTCGCACCCTGTTTGTGGCGGCCCCGGAGTTGCCAATGCTGGACATCGCCGTGACCTTTGGTGCCGGCAGTGACCGAGACGCTGAGCTTGCCGGCCTCTCGCAGATCACACATGCCCTCCTGAGTGCCGGTACCGATGCCATGAATGCCGATGCGGTGGCCGAGAGATTTGAAGAGGTCGGCGCCCGCTACGGGTACGACGTCAATCTGGATCATTCCAGAGTCAGCTTGCGCAGTCTGACCGAGGAGCAGCTGCTTGAACCGGCGTTATATACCTTCGTCGAGATCCTGACCCGCCCCGACTTTCCGCAAAAGGACTTCCTGCGTTTGAAGAACCAGGCGCTCACAGCGATTCGCGATGAGCAGCAACGGCCGGACAGGATCGCCGGCAAGGCGTTCTATCAGGCCGTATACGGCACTCATCCCTACGCTCAACCCGTCTCGGGAAGTGAGAGCAGCATGCAGGCTATTGCACTAGCGGATGTCAAGGCATTCCAGCGGCAGTATCTGGTTGCGGAAAATGCCACAATTGCCATCGTTGGAGACTTGGATACGGATCAGGCCCGGCGAATTTCCGAGTACATTGCATCCCATCTTCCCAGGGGCGCACGGCCAGCGCTTGCGGCTCCCCCGCAACCTGCATCAGAGGACCAGTACCGGTTTATTCCCTATCCCTCCCTACAGTCGCATGTCTACCTGGGACAGTTGGGCATTGCCCGGGGAGATCCGGATTACTTCACCCTGTATACCGGCAATTATGTTCTGGGCGGAGGTGGCTTCAGTTCGCGTTTGATGAAAAGGATCCGCAAGAAGATGGGGTTGTCCTACAGCGTGTACAGTTACTTTTTCCCCTTGCAGCAACCGGGGCCTTTCATGCTGGGTCTGCAGACACGCGCCGATCAGGCCCAGATGGCACTTGATCAGGCCTGGCGACTGGTCCAGGACTATGTGGACCAGGGTCCCAGCGAGGAAGAACTGGAACTCGCCAAGAAAAGCATCATCGGCGGTTTTCCGTTACGGGTAGACCAGAACAGCGATATCCTGGCGTATTTGTCGTTGATCGGGTACTACGACTTGCCTCTGGACTACCTCGAGACCTTCACCACACACATTGCCGAGGTCACACGGGAGGATGTTCGAGTAGCGTTCAGCCGACATTTGCACACTGACCGCATGGTCAAGATTGTCGTTGGTGGTCCCGAAGAGGAATAGTCTGCGTATCGTCGGCGGCGTTTGGCGCAGCCGTCGGATCCAGTTTGCAGACAACCCGGATATCCGGCCCACTCCAGACCGGGTGCGCGAGACCCTGTTCAACTGGCTGGCTGACAAAATTGAGGGTGCACGCTGTCTGGACCTGTTTGCAGGCAGTGGTGCGCTGGGATTTGAGGCGGCCTCCCGGGGGGCTTCGCATGTCACCCAGGTGGATCGCAATGCTTCGGTTGTGGCAATGCTGGAGTTGCAGAAACAAGCCCTGCAGGCCCGACAGGTGGATATCGTATGCCAAGATGCACTGGACTATGT
>VXPJ01000011.1 GCA_009839635.1 Pseudomonadota bacterium | reverse complement strand
GTTGCCCCACTGGCACCTAAAGCCAGCGCGTCTACCAATTCCGCCACTTTCGCATCCCCAGAACCCCGGCATGCCATACCACCTGGCATCCATTACCCTGTATTATATACCCGCAAGCCCGTCCCCGGATTTGAACCTGTGACAGGGCTTCCTGACCTGAGGCCGGTCTGATCCCGCATGTACGCACTGTTTGTATTTGTTCTCCTTTTTGCCTGCGTACTGATCGCGGGGGCAGTTCTGGCCTATCCCGTGTATACCCTGTTCAGCCTCGTCCTCGAACCGGAATTCGAGCGGGTCGCCAACCGCACGGTGCTGGGCCTTGGCATTCTCACCCTGCTGGCCCTGTTTCGAAAATTCGGTTTTCGCACCTGGCAGGATGTCGGCTTTCCTGCAGGGGGCGCGCAGTTCTTCAAAGACGGCCTGCAAGGATTTGGCGCGGGCCTGCTGATCATGGGGCCGGTCGTGGCAGGCCTGTTGCTGTCGCAAGACCGGGTCCTGGACCTGCAATGGGACTGGTCCTTGCCAAGCGTAGCTGTCCTGCTGGTCACCGCACTCGTCTCGGGTGCAGCTGTGGCGCTGATTGAAGAGACCTTTTTCCGGGGCGCCTTGCTCACTGCAGTGCTTCGACAGGGCACCGTGTCCCTAGCGGTGATCTCAACGAGCTTTTTTTACGCACTGGTGCATTTCCTGCAACCTGAAATGCATATGGACCCGGACACACTCAACTGGACAAGTGGTTTTGCACTGCTTTTGGATGCATTTGCCTTCCTGTCCAGCCCCCTGCAGGTGTTCGATTCATTCCTGGCCCTGTTCGCTGCAGGCCTGCTGCTTGCCCTGATACGGGTACGCAGCAACCGTCTGTCCCTGTGCATTGGAATGCACACTGGCTGGGTGTTTGCCATCAAGGTATTCAAGCGGGTCACCAACTCGAATGACGACTCGGCCTATGCCTTTTTGGCTGGGACCTACGATCAGGTGATCGGATACCTGGCGGTCGTGTTCCTGGCGTTGGCCATTGCACTCTATCTGGGAATCAGCCGCCCGGCTGGAGAAAAAACTGGAATGGGGTGAGCGATGGGGATCGAACCCACGACCACAGGAACCACAATCCTGCGCTCTACCAACTGAGCTACGCTCACCACGGGGGGATTGATGTTAACGCATGGCATGCCATAGCTCCACCTGTGGCAGCCCGGACGTTCAATCCCATCCCCGGATTTGGGCCAGTTTAGCGAATGCAGCCTCTTGAAGTGCCTGCTGCGCTTCAACACGGTGTGCCTTGCCATTTTCGACGCTGTAGAAGGAAAGCTCCTCATGGGTACACCCAGACACGCAATCGCCCCAGGCCTCGCGCATGACCACATACCAGATCCCCTGAACCTCGACCACTTCGATGTCCGGGCCATCGCCGAGCTGGGCATCGGGCTCGGCAAACATTACCCCGGGGATCTTGCGGTATGTCTTGGAAGCCGTCTCCAGATTGACGTACTTTGCAAAGTGCAGTGCTGCAACCCCTGCGCGGCGAAAGACTTGCGCATCGGACAGGCCGAGACGTTCATTCAGGGCATCGAACTCCGCATTGCCGGTCAGCGTGCTATTTTCCCGCTCAGCCAATGCCAGGGTGGCAAGCAGGGCGGGCTTCAGGCCGACCAGCAGCATCCCGGGCCTGTGATCCATTCTCGCCGAAACCTCCCAGGTCTTTGGGTATGCCTCCCGGAGCTGGCCCAGGACTTGCCCGATTTCCTGGCTGAGCCGGTCCCGTCGCTCCGGATCCAGCAACAATCCGGGGCTTTGTCTTCGAAGCATGCGATCGGCCAGTACCCTGGCATCGGAGATCGTGTCTGGATCCTCTGCCGCTTCACGTGAAGCGATTTCCGTTTCGCTTGCCTGCAGCGCACAGGTGAGCACAAGGGCAAGGACGGCCAAAAACAGGGCACTTGCACGCAGTCGGGCGGGCAGAATCACCACTCGCCGGGCTTCTCTCATGCTGCCCTACTCGGCCGGCTCAAGGCGCAAAAGCATGCCGTTTCGGGCATCCGTGAGCAGGTAGATCAGCCCGTCCGGCCCCTCGCGCACGTCCCGGATTCGCCGTCCCCAGTCCTCAAGCAGGCGCTCTTCGACGGACACTTTTCCATCCCGGATCTCAAGCCGGTCCAGCAACCTGCCAGAAAGTGCCCCGATGAAAAAGCTGCCGCGCCAGTTCGGGAAGGCATCCCCGTCGTAGATCATCATCCCGGAGGGCGAGATCGAGGGTGTCCAGTAATGCACGGGCTGGGTCATGCCCGCCTTGTGTGTGCCCTCGCCGATCTTGAAGCCGGAATAGCTCAGGCCATAGGTGACCACCGGCCAGCCGTAGTTCACCCCGGACTCGATCAGGTTCAGCTCATCTCCCCCCTTGGGACCGTGCTCGACCAGGTAAATCTTTCCTGTCACCGGGTCCTTTGTCATGCCCTGCGGGTTGCGGTTGCCATACGTGTAGATCTCCGCGCTTGCACCCGGCTGGTCAACAAACGGATTGTCCACAGGAATGCGCCCGTCCTCATGCAGGCGGATCACGGAACCCGCCGGATCGCCCAGTGCCTGGGCTCGGTCCGGGTCGCCGCGCTCACCGGCGGTGATGTAAAGGTACCCATCTGAAAACACAAGGCGGGAACCGAAATGACGGCTGCCACGGGTACGAGGAGATGCCACGTAGAGCTCCTCGACATTCTCGAGGCGGTTGCCGACCAGTTGGCCACGGGCCACGGCAGTGGCCCCTCCTCCTTTGCCCGGGCTTGCATACGACAGGTAGATCAGGTGGTTCTCGTCAAAACGCGGATGGGGTACGACATCGAGCAGCCCTCCCTGACCGCTTGCATAGACCTGTGGAACCCCGACTACGGGCTCTGGATCCAGACGGCCTTGCACGATGCGCCGCAAACGGCCCGGGCGCTCGGTCACAAGCATGGACCCATCCGGCAAAAAGGCCAGACCCCACGGATGTTCAAGTCCGCCGGTCAACTTGACTAGCTGAAACCGGTGTTTGGCCGAGTCGAAAGTGCCAACCAACTCGACAGCATCAATCGGGTGGCCCAAGGAGAAAACCATCAAGGCAGTGGTGAATGATGCAATGAGATTCCTAACAGGCATTACCAAAAGGGTTCCCCTCACTCGAGATGTCTAATCTGTACATCACCCGAAGGTTCATTCAGATATTCGGTTACCAAGCACCTGGAACATCATGCGGCTTGATCGTCCTTCTTTGCAACGCTGATCCCCAAAATTCTCATTTCTGCGCTTCACATGCCTGACGACAAAGTGCTCCATCAAAGTCATAGCAGCGCTTCCAAAATGGCCACTTCGAGCTTGTAACGAGTGAAGCAGTCATCTACAGCCATTTTCCTGAGAGCCTGTCATCAGATTTTGGCCTTGTAACAAAGGCAGCACACGAATAACGTAATATGAGACGAACTTGTACTCACAGGGAACCTGGGGTACGGGAGTATTGTCAATATTCTCTTGAATTAAAGTAAAGAGCCCCCACTTTACAGGAAGTGAAAGTAATTGATGCTGGCGATGCAAGGCAAACCAAAGAAAATTGGAGAGTAACTAAATTTATGGGTAAAAAAACTTCGGCTTTAACGGCTAAAATTGACAGTATGAACCTGGTTATGGCTGAGGTACGGGAAGACCTTAAGTCGTTACAGGAAGAGATGACGTACACGCTCCAAAAGTTCAGTTTGCCTTCGGAAGAACATACCAAGTGTGTTCAAAGTATAGGCAAGATGCGAAAAAAGCTCAGAGGGGCCATGACGGAGACCGGCGATACCACGAAGAGTAAAAAAGGATCATAGTCCAGACATTCAGGGGTGCAAGATGACACCTTCACCCGTCCCATTCAGGAGCCTGCTGATCCCGTCTGAGCTTGGAACGCTGCAGGCAGACCGACTCGAAAACTGATTCCAGTGCGCGTGATCGCTTGGCAGGATTCCAGGCAGGCTTGATATGGCGTCCTCCGTCACCAAGCCTCGCCTGGCGCAATCAAGGTCATGCTTCCTCTTCGTCAAGCTCGACAGTGTATGGGGCATTCGGGTCTTTGCGACAGACATGCTCGGAACGACGGAGCCGCTTTTGCGGCACGTGGGTTTCGGAACCACGCTTGGCTGCCCACCCATGCGACCGTCGGATCCGCCACACGCTGGCCGGTGGAACGTTGAGCGCCTCGAACCCGACCCTGCGACACGAAACGCCGAGGCGTTCACACGCGACGGCGGGATGCCGCGCATACGTTAACTGCACGATCGCACCTGCGCGCGGCAGCACGTCGAGGTTTTCCCGGACTATTGCATCGCGTTCGTCCTCCTCCAGGTTGAGAAGCGGAAGGGAGGAGACCACCACCGAAGGCGTGCCGACGGAACGCTCGTCGAGGATGGCGCCGATTCTCGTCGCCTCGCCTTCGACTACCACGGCGCGGGGGAATTTATGCTTGAGCCACCGACAGAGCTCTCGATCCCGCTCGACGAGCACGAACTCCTCCTCCTCGATTCCGCTCGCGAGAAGGGCTCGGGTGATGCTGCCTGTTCCGGGGCCGAGCTCGACGACCGGGCCCGCGCCCCATCGAGCCTCTACGCTCGCGCGTGCCATGGTCCGGGCTACTGGCTTCGCGCTCGGCAGGATCGCGCCGATCCGGCGAGGATTCGAGGCACAGCGCTTCAGGAAGAGACCAAGTCCGCTTCCGCGAAATCCCGCGCCAATGGCTTGCAGGACGCGCATCAGGCGGACTCGAACTCGTCAATGCGATGCAGGAGAACCATGTTCCGGATGTAAATGATGGGGACTATCCCGATTAGTTGGCAGCCTATCATAAACAAATTTAATTTTATATAAAAATCTTAAAATCCTGTATATTAGAAAACTCTCTGATAGTGCGTTGCAGGCTTGTAACCCTTGATGTAGGGCAAACCAAGTTTTTCGAGGACAGCACTGATATTTTGATGCTTGTATTCAATTGAGCCTTTCGAGCGGCCGATCTGTGCCTGAAGCATCCGATTGTGCACTGCTTTAACTACTGAATTACCTGTCAGCTCAGCCTGAAGCATGCCTAGGTAGTCGGCAACAGCAGCTTCGATCTGCAGGCCGATCCGAGAGGTCGTACAGCCTATATCGATGCCTTGAGAGATGCTGACCAAGGCGATTATGGACCTCTCCTGAAATTCGTAGGGTTCTATAAGGACGGGCTGGCACAGAATTGAAGTTACGCTACGGCTGCCTGTCTCCCAGTATACAATGCCTCTAGGGATGACTGAATGAAAGAGTCGTGAGCGAGGGTCAGGTATGGAGAACCGCTTTACAGTGGCTGATTGTTGCCACTGTACTCGCTGTCATGGCTGGTTCAGCAAATGCTGCAGAACAGCTGATAAAGAAGTCGAAATCCGGCATCTGCCATTGCCCTGGTGGACACTATTATGCACGCACCTCAAACTATACCGCCTTTGATTCCATCGATGCCTGTCTTGCCAGTGGGGGGCGGCACCCCAAGCGTGGACAAGGACAATGCTCCGCATCGCAGAGGCACGATTCGACCGCTGGCAAAACGCAACCCCAGTCTCACGCCAACCGGCCGCCATCCAGACTCTATGATCGAGACGTGTTCGGCGGATGGGCAGATGCGGACGGCGACTGTCAGAACACACGCCATGAGCGCCTGATCGACCTGTCCAGGGCCCCTGTCCGCTTGTCGAAAAACGGGTGCCGGGTTATCCAGGGGCAGTGGGAAGACCCGTATACCGGTATGACCCACACCCATGCGCACGGCCTGCATATCGATCACCTTGTTCCGCTTTACTACGCCTGGATACGGGGCGCGGACCGCTGGGAGCCTGAAAAGCAAAGGCGTTTCATGAACGACTCGGCAAACCTTTTCGTGGTCGAGGCTTTCGTGAACCAGGACAAGGGCGCGAAGGGGCCTCTTGCGTGGCTTCCACCCGATGCACAGTTTCACTGCGAGTACCTGCTAAGGTTCATGCGCATCACGGCACGGTACGACCTGCACCACTCGCCACGTGAGCAAACGGGCCTGGAACAACTGACTGCTGAAAAATGTGACTGAAAACCGGCCAGCTACCACAGGCATACACGATCTCCGGTCACAGATTTCTGGCCCTGGTTTGCCGCATGACAGTTACTACGGTATCGTTACTGCAACAGGACGGGGGGCAGCATCACACGAGGCCAGGCTGCAACAACCCGAGGGGAGTCTAAGAAGAAATGCCAGAAAATTCCCTGAAGCGGCGGGCAGCCTTCACTGCAGGGCTGGCACTGGCCTGCCTGCTTCCGCTTCAAGCCACCGCCGTTGAGTTACCGGGCAGCGCATCTGGCATCACGGGGTATTTCGACACCACAGTCTCGGTCGGGGCCGCGATTCGCACCCAGGGACGAAAAAACAACCTGATCGCCGTATCCAATGGCGGCTCGGCCTGGTCCATCAACGAGGATGATGGCAATCTCAACTACGACACGGGCGACTTCGTCTCCGCCAACACCAAGATCACGCATGAACTCGAGCTCAACCGCGGGAATCTGGGTATTTTCGCGCGCGCCTTGTACTTTTACGACTATGCCATCGCGGATGAGCACACCGACCGCACGCGCCTGTCGCACAGCGCCAAAGGTTATGCTGGGTACGATTTCGAGTTGCTGGACGCCTACCTCGATGGCCAGTTCAACCTGGGCGGCTCCCCGCTTTTGATCCGTGCAGGCGACCAGGTGATCCACTGGGGGGAAAGCGTCTTTATCCGTAATGGCCTCAACTCGATCAATCCCGTAGACAGCTCCAAGCTTCGCGTGGCCGGTGCGGAAATTCGCGATGTACTCAAACCCATCACGGCTGTCAACCTGCGACTTGGTCTCACTGACAGCCTGTTTGTCGAAAGCTTCTACCAGTTCCGCTCGGCGCATACCGAACTTGAGCCGGCAGGCACGTTTTTCTCGACCAGTGATGCAGGCAGTCCGGGAGGCAAAACCGTACATTTCGGATTCGGCGTGCCCGGCGCAGCAGATGACAACGACGATGCGCCAGACCCGAGCTGCCCCCTTAGATGCTCCCGGGTACCAAGGGCAAGCGACCGCGACGCGGACGACCATGGCCAGTTTGGCCTTGCGCTGCGCTACTTCTCCCCGTTCCTGAACGATGCAGAACTGGGTCTCTACTATGCCCGCATCCACAGCCGCCTGCCGCTGGTGTCCGTCCAGGCAGGCCAGCCGCAAGCTATTTTCACACCCCAGGGTTTTGCCGGGTCCATCCGTTATTTCCGGGAATTCCCGGAAGACATCGACCTCATGGGTGCCAGCATCAACACCGAGATCGGTACCAGTGGTTTCGCGTTCCAGGCCGAGATTTCCTATCGCCGGGACCAGCCTTTGCAAATCGATACGACCGAGCTGTTCTACTCCTCGCTTTCTCCATTACGACTGGTGCAAGTGCCAAACGGTGCCCCTGCGCGACTCGCCGCAGGCCTGCAACAACTGCAGCAGGCAGGTAGCCTGCTGAGCCTGAGCCAGACCGGTGCCCTGGCCCGGGGACAGGAACTGCAGGGCTTTCGCCGCAAGGACGTGCTGCAAGGCTCGTTGGCCCTCACCAAGGTACTGGGCCCGATTCCCATGCTCAGATCAAGCCAGACCGTGTTTCTGGCCGAGGCGGGTTTTACCCGGGTGCAGGGCCTAGAAAAACGGTCGGAGCTCCGCTACGAGGCTGCCGGCACGTGGACCAGTGCCAACCCAGTTTTCACGCAGGCAAGCATACAGCCTGCCACCCAAGATGGAGGCTTTGCCGACTCGTTCTCCTGGGGGTACCGCGCCTTGCTGCGCATGACCTACAACAATGCAGTGGGCCCGGTGAGCCTCTCGCCGCAGATCGCCTTCTCGCATGACGTGAATGGAACGGCCCCGACGCCCATCGGCAATTTCATCGAGGACCGGAAAACGGTCACGCTATCGATCAATGCAGGTTACCTGCATTCCTGGCGGGCCGGCCTGTCCTACACCAATTCGTTCGGAGGGGGTGCAGCCAACCTGCTGAACGATCGTGACTTCCTCGCGTTCACAATGAACTATTCCTTTTGAGCGACAGGCGGAGAACGAATGACATGAGATACATAACAGCATGCCGAAAAAGCCTGCCGGCACTGGTTCTGCTGGCCTTCGCAGGGCTGCTCGTGTCTGCCGAGGTCACGGCCGAGACGACAGCTCGGCTCGGTGCCGATTTGACCCCGCTGGGTGCTGAGGCTGCGGGCAACGCTGGCGGCACCATCCCGCCCTGGCAGGGCGGCATCACTCAGCCGCCGGAGGGGTATCAGCCGGGCATGCATCACCCCGACCCGTTTCCCGGGGACAAGCCGCTGTTCGTGATCACCGCAAAGAACGTGCATGAGCATGAATCTCATCTCTCTCCCGGGCAGATTGCACTCTTTCACCGTTATCCGGATACATTTCGCATGCCTGTCTACCCGAGCCGGCGCACGGCATCTTTGCCGCAGCGGCTCTACGAGCGAACCATTGCCAACGCCACCACAGCGACCCTGACCGAGCAGGGCAACGGCGTGCTGAATGCTGCCGAAGGCATTCCGTTCCCGATTCCGCAAAACGGCCTGGAAGCGGTCTGGAACCACCTGCTTCGCTACCGTGGGACGACACTCAGCACAGCTGCAGGCCAGGCGATTCCCACGGCGGATGGAGCATATGTCATGGTGCGCCTCAAGGAGGACATCCTCTGGCCTTATCACCAGCCGGGGGCCACCGTCTCGACCATTGACAACAAGCTAGCCTATTTCCGCCAGGAGGTCCTGTCGCCGCCTCGGCTGGCCGGGCAGTTGCTGCTGGTCTATGAAACCCTCAACCAGGCCGCCGAGCCACGCAAGGCCTGGACCTACAACCCAGGCCAGCGCAGGGTCCGCCGGGCACCCAACGTCGGTTACGACAACCCGGGCACAGCCTCGGACGGGCAGCGCACCAACGACCAGTCCGATATCTTCAACGGTGCACCGGACCGTTATGACTGGACGCTGGTGGGCAAGAAGGAACTCTACATCCCGTACAACAGCTACCGGCTGCACAGCGACCAGAACCGTTTCGAGGACATCCTCCAGCCCGGGCACCTCAATCCGGATCTGACACGTTACGAGCTGCACCGCGTATGGGTGGTTGAGGCACGACTGAAAGAAGACATGCGGCATATCTACGAGCGGCGCACCTTTTTCCTGGATGAGGACAGCTGGCAGATCGCCATTGCAGACCAGTACGACGGGCGCGGTGAAATCTGGAGGGTCAGCGAGGCACACACGATCAATTACTACGAGGTACCCCTTACCTGGACCACGGCCACGACGGTGTACGACCTCCAGAACGGGCGTTACCTTGTCCAGGGACTGAGCAACGAATTCGAACCCGCCCGGTTTGACCACCCGCTGGCACGCAACCGGTTCACCACCGAAGCATTGCGCCAGCACGGCCGTCGCTAGACAGGAAAGGATCACCCCTCGGTGCGGCACCCGCTGGCGCTTGCCTTACTTCTGATTTTGGCGGCGACGGCTTCCTCTCTCTCCCGCGCAGAACCCCTGAACGAAAGTGCACCCCTCCTGGCCTGCCCGGATTGCGGCCAGATCAATGCGGCTGTCCGGACCCAGGACGGGATACTCGGCGTCGGTGCTCGTGGCCTGATCGTGCACGGGACATCGTCCGGTGACCGATGGCAACAGATCCGGGGGCCGGTACGCAGCATGTTGACTGCAGTCACAGCCACCCGTGAGGGGCAGCTGGTTGCCACCGGACACGATGCACTGGTTCTCTCAAGTCCTGCTAGCGGAACGGGCTGGGCTGTGGTCCATGCGGACCCGGAGCTGGACACGCCCCTATTCGACCTGTGGATCGGCCAGCACGGAAGCGGCCTGGCGGTCGGTGCCTACGGGCTGGCATTGCGCACAACGGACTACGGCCGCAGCTGGACGCGCCGTGAAATCGACTCGCAGGAAGCCCATTTCTATGCCATTGACGAAGCCCCAAACGGAAACCTTTTTATCTGCGGTGAATTTGGCACGGTGCTGCGATCCGACAACCGGGGCCAAAGCTGGACCCGGCTGGATGTCAGCTGGGACGGCACATTTTTTGGATGCAGGCCAGGGCATGCAGGCCGGGTGCTCCTCTACGGCCTGGAAGGTGTCCTGCTGGAAAGCACCGACGATGGCAAAACATGGCAACACCTTGAAACCGGCATCTCGGCATCCCTCTACGATGCTGCTTTCCTGCCCGATCATCGTGCAATCGTTGCCGGTGCAGACGGAATTGTGCTGCTGGAAACCCCGGCAGGAAACTTTGAACGCATCTCCCGTGCTCACAGCGAGTCGATCCTGAAGATCCTGGTGACCTCCCCCGATACCGCGCTCCTGTTCGGTGAAGGAGGAATCCAGCCGCTGGACCTATCAGACACCCTCCCCGCCGAAAAAGGTCGCGGGCAATAACGGACGGGCAGAGCGACCGTGGCAAGGGACCGCTGGCTGAACCTGTCTGAAGCGGTGCTGTTTCAGCATCGGCCACTGGTGGTTGGCACCTTCCTGGTAGTCAGTCTTGCGCTGCTGCTGTCGGCTGCACGCCTGGAAATCGATGCCGGCTTTGAGAAACACCTGCCCACGGATCATCCCTTCATGCAGGTCTTCGAGAAACATCAGGCAGAATTTGGAGGAGCCAATCGCCTGTTGATCGCCGTGCGTGCGCGATCCGGGAACATTTATTCGGCAGAGTTTCTGGAAACCCTGAGATCCGTGACCGATGCCGTATTTTTTCTGCCAGGTGTCAACAAGGCCTCGGTTCGTTCGCTGTTCACGCCCAATGTCCGTTTTGTAGAAGTCGTTCGCGGCGGGTTTGCAGGCGGCAATGTAGTACCACCGGACTACCAGGGCACGGTGGCCGACGTGAGACAAGTTCAGATCAACGTGCAAAAGGCAGGGATCATCGGGCGGCTGGTCTCCAACGACCTGTCTGCTGCCATGGTAAGTGCAGAACTGGTGGAGACCGACCCGCGTACCGGTGAACGGCTTGACTATATCGAAGTTTCCCACCTTCTTGATGAACTGCGCACCCGTTACTCGGGACCCGAGACCGACATCCACATCATCGGCTTCGCCAAAATGGTCGGCGATATCGCTGACCACGCTGGCACGGTGTTGCTGTTTTTTGCAATTGCCCTCGTGCTGTCCCTGGCTCCGGTGTACTTCTTCACCCGCTCGATCGTATACACGGGGTTGCTGATGCTGTGCTCGATCGTAGCCGTGATTTGGACACTGGGCCTGCTTTCACTGTTCGGGTTCAGCATTGACCCGATTTCCATCCTGGTACCTTTCCTGGTACTGGCCATCGGCATTTCACATGGCGTCCAGATGTCGGCGGCCGCAGGCGCTGCGATCCGCAATGGAGCCGATGCCCACGAAGCCGCCCGTAGCGCCTTTCGCCGGCTGATCCTTCCGGGAACGGTGGCGCTGGCCAGCGATGGGGCCGGTTTTCTGACGATGCTGATCATCGACGTCCAGATCATCCGTGATCTCGCCCTCACCATGAGCATCGGTGTGGCGGCGATCCTGCTTACGAACCTCCTGTTCCTGCCGGTACTGATGTCCTATGCCCGCCCCGGTCCCGGATACCGGGAATGCCTGTTGCGCACGGCACGGAGCAGCGCTCCAGTGTGGGAACGACTGGCACAACTGGCCGCCTGGCCCTATGCTGCCGGGACCTTGCTGTTGGCATCAATCCTGCTCGCCATTGGTGCCGAGGGTGCGCGTCATTATGCGATTGGCGACGTACACGAGGGTGTACCCGAGTTACGTGCCGAATCCCGCTACAACCGCGACAGTGAGGTCATTACACGGCTTTTCGCCGTAGGCGTGGATATCCTCACGGTCATCGTTGAGACTCGTCCAGACGCCTGCATCGATTTCGACGTACTTGATCGCATCGATGATTTTGCAACGCGCATGGCCCAGATTCCGGGCGTGCAGTCCTCCCTGTCCCTGCCGGAAGTGGCACGCAAGATCAACGCAGGCTACAACGAGGGGCACCCAAAATGGCGTACGCTACCGAGGTCAAGTGCCACGCTGGTACAGTCCACCGGACCAATCGAAACGGGCTCCGGTCTGCTCAATGCCGACTGCTCCGTGATGCCGGTATTGATCTTCACCACGGATCACCGGGCCGGGACCATCGACCGTGTGGTGGCCGAAGTCAACGCATTTGCCGAGGCACATGACAACGAGCACTTGCGTTTTCGCCTGGCCACCGGAAACCTCGGGGTGATGGCGGCTACCAACGATTTGGTCCGGGATGCCGAGGTTGAAATGATGGTGTGGATCTATTGCGCCGTGCTGACTCTTTGCCTACTGGCCTTTCGCTCACTGCGCGCCACGCTTTGCGTTGTGGTGCCGCTTGCCCTGGTGACCACGCTCACATTCGCTCTCATGGCCGTACTTGAAATCGGACTGAAAGTATCCACTCTGCCGGTGGCCGCCCTGGGCGTGGGAATCGGGGTCGATTACGGAATCTATATTTTCAGTGACCTGAGGCGACGGCTTATCGGCGGTACCGCACTGGTGGATGCTTTCAGGGGAACCCTCGCGGTGACCGGTAGCGCGGTCCTGGTCACCGGGATGACCCTGGCGCTTGGTGTTGTCACCTGGATTTTCTCCGGCCTGCAATTCCAGGCAGACATGGGCCTGCTACTGACCTTCATGTTTCTTGCGAACATGTCCGGGGCCGTGCTGCTTGCCCCTGCCCTCGCCTGGCTATTCTACGGGTTGCCTGGACAGGTTTCTCAAAGGAAGTGATGCCGGTTGCTCTCTGAACGGGGCCGCATGTATCGACGCCCGGGCCGGGCCTTGAGCATCAACGGCAGAAGGGCCAGACCTGGTACCAGGAGTCGCAACGGAAGCTCGTCTCGCAGCGTGCCAGCTGTGATGCGTAGCGCCGGGCAGTGTCTCTTACCCGCGCTGCAGTTCGCTGTACCCCCGCCTTTTTCTTCCAGGTGCCGCGCCGGTACCCCCCTTTACCCTCATGGTAGGCAAGGTACAGGTTGTAGGCATCGGTGCGAGAGATGCCGAGTTCGCGCCATGTCTTGTAGTTGTACCAACCAATGAAGTCAAGCGCGTCTTCCATATCCGAGCGGCTCTTGAAAAGCCTGCCCCGTTCTTCCTGATATTCTCCCCACACCGGATCCTGAGCCTGGGCATAGCCCTTGGCCGACGATGCGCGCCCCAGCGGAATAAACAAAAACCATTTGTAGGGCGGTCTGGCATCAGACCGGTAGCTTGACTCGTGGCGCACGAACGCCATCTGAATGTGTATTGGCGTACCCCATTCTCTAGCCGAGGCACGCGCATAATCATACCAGTCAGGATGCTGGTCAAAAACTGCACAGAGGTTTGCCTGCTTTGTCGGCGGCGGGGTTGCGCAGGCCGCCACGAACAGGGTCACACATGCAACGCAGACCATTTGCTTGGACAATCGGACCATCATCAAGTATCACGCAAAGTATCCTTTATATGCGCCCGGCAGGACTCGAACCTGCAACCCTCGGCTTAGAAGGCCGATGCTCTATCCGGTTGAGCTACAGGCGCACAGTACAAGGCGCCCCTAGTGTAGCACTTAGGTTTGGCGGGGGTTCATGCCTTCGACGGGAGCCCCGGCATCGCGCTGCAAAAACAGGTAAATGGCGGCAGAAGCCCCGGAAGAGCCAAACAGGACACTCATGATTACGATCTGGTATTTGACAGCAATCAGGGGGGACACGCCGGACAGGATCTGGCCTGTCATCATTCCCGGAAAGGCGACCAGGCCGACTGCAAAAAATGTGTTGATGGAGGGTATGAGAGCTGCGGTAAAGGCACTGTTGCGTGCATGCACATAATCTTCTGCGACGGCCATGTCGGATTCGAAGCGTTCCGCGGCAAGGCTTACCGTGTTCATGGCATTGGAGAAGATCATGCCTGCTAGCGGGATGACATATTGCGGCTGATACCAGTAATCGATCTGGAGTACGGCAAAGGTGGTCAGCGCCAGCGTCGACACCCCGCCGACAGAAATTCCAAACAGCGCCTTTGCAAACAGGTCGGCGCTCTTCTGCCGGAGCGGGCGCAATGCAATCCAGCTCGCCGCCAGCAGCATCAGAGCCAGTACAACGACAACGATTCCCGCGTTATCCAGCGCAAAAATCGAGGTCAGCACATAGCCGATCGCCGTCAGCTGGATCAGCATTCTTGCAGATGCGTACAAGGCCGTCTTGCTCTTCAATGACCACATCACAAGAATTGCGATCACCACTAGGATAGGAATCAGGGCAATCGCCAGATTCAGCACTCCAATTTCATATATGGTAAGTTTCATAGTCTAATCCACCCTGTATAACCTTGGATCCGTTTGCATCACTGGGAAATTCGTCCACTCCCCGGACACCGGTATGTCCACCCGCCAGCATGACATTCTCACCTGACAGCGCGCTTGTTTAAATTCCTGCTCAAATCCCTCGCATACCTGCCCCTGCCGATACTGCACGGGCTGTCGGGACCGCTTTACCTGCTGCTATTTTATATTTTGCGCTTCAGGAGAAAAGTTGCCGAAAACAATATCCGCAACTCGTTCCCGGAGCTCGATGCTACCGAGCGCATGGCACTGCTGAAAAATCACTACCGGAGGCTTTGCGATGTCGCCCTCGAGACCACGCGAAGCCTGGCCATGGCGCCCACTGCACTGGAGCGACACGTGAGCTTCACCAACCTTGGGGTCATCCAGCAGGCGCTGCAGCAGAACCAGACCGTTCTGCTGGCCATGGCCCACCACTGCAACCCGGTGTGGGCGGTGCTGGCCGCAGGGCAGAAACTAGGAACCCCGGTGGACGGCATATACAAGCCACCGCACCTTGCCTGGCTGGATGAACTGACCCTGAAATCCCTGTCCCGTTTCAATATCACGCCGGTACCTGCGAAAACCTGCGTCAGCACGCTGCTACAACGATCAGCAAGTACGCGTGCGGTTGCGATCGTGGCCGACCAGGCACCGAGGCGCAGCGACAAGGCCTACTGGACACGATTCATGCACCAGGATACGCCCTTCTACCTGGGCCTTGAAAAAATTGCCCAGTTGTTCAAGTACCCGATATTCTTCATGGACATCAAGCGCACAGGCCGCGGCCACTACGAGGCCAGCTTCAAACCGCTTGCCGAACCGCCCTACGACAAGCATTCGCATGCCATCTCCGAAAGCTTTGCACGGGCCGTAGAGCAGCAAATCCTGCGGTCCCCGCAAGACTGGCTGTGGACCCACCGCAGGTGGAAACGGGCAAAATCGTTATACGACTGAATCCCGACTTTGCAAAAACTTCGCCAGGTCCGAAATGCTGGGGTGCTCGACCAGATCGGTAATCGCCAGGGCATCCGGGTACAGGTCATCCAGGCCTGAGTGAATCTCGACCAGAGCCAGGGAGTCAGCTCCGATTTCAAGCAAATTGTCATGGATCGAAAATCGCCTGTCCGGCAGGGCATCCTGGCAGACGGCAAGAATTGCGTTCACGATTTCGCTCTGCGGACCCTCCTCTTCGTCAGTGTCGGCGCGGTCAAGTTCTCCGGCAAGCCGCTGCAGGATATCGTCATACGTGCCGTCCAGATACTCTCCGGCCAACGCGGAACGCTGGATCTTGCCACTCGTGGTTTTCGGAATCCGGCCGACCGGGATGACATGGCGCACCTCGATGGCGAGACTCTCGCTGACCATCGCGATCACCCGCGAACGGAGCGGCAGGAAATCCTGCAACGTGCCCTTGTGCAAAATGAACACTAGCACTTCCTCCATTTCATCCTGCCTGGATGACACACCGGCAACCACCACCTTGCCAAGTTCCAGCTCCCCCGTTTCACACAACACCTCCTCGATGTCATGGGGGTAGTAATTCTGGCCGTGCACGAACAACACTTCCTTGTAGCGCCCTGTGACATACAGCACCTTGTGCAGCACAAATCCCAGATCTCCGGTATCTAGCCAGTCTCCATCAAAGATGCTGCCATCGTCCCCTAGGATCTGCTCGGTGACATTTTTTCCGCAAATACGGATATGTCCGACTCGCCCCTCAGGCTGGGCATTTCCCTGGGGATCACTGATCCGGACACTGCAATGCGTAATGGGCTCACCGACACCGACCAGGGACACAGTGTCCGGCCCCCGTTGTGGACTCAGGACCGCATCGGCACCGACGGAAAGTGAATTTCGGTGTGCATGCACAACATCCAGGGCGGCTCCAATTTCCGGGAAGCTGACGGCCAGACTGGCCTCCGCCAGGCCGTAGACCGGAAACATGCTTTTTGCGGGCAGGCCAAAGCCGGCCATTGCATCCGTAAACTGCCTGCAAAGACTGACCGAGATCGGTTCTGCACCGTTAAAGATCAAGCGTATCCGTGACAGGTCGATCCCCTCCAGTCCCCTGCGGTTGAACGCCTTCAGGAAATGCTTGAACCCGAAGTTGGGTGACCCCAGCATGGTTGCCTTTTTCTGGCTGGCAGCGGTTATCCAGTACAGGGGCCTTCGAACGAACAGGTCCGTGCGCATGATGCAGTGGCTGTAATTGTTGACCACCGGGCTCAGGTGAAAACCGATCAGGCCCATGTCGTGGGTGAGCGGCATCCAGCAAAGGCTGATGTCTTCTGGAGACATGGCCGCACACTCGCGTATCCCTTCAATATTCGAGACCAGGTTGCGGTGCCTGAGGACCACTCCCTTGGGGCTTCCCGTGGAACCAGATGAAAACTGAATGAAAGCGACATCCCCGGGCTCGACCCGGGCCATTTCCCCGGGCGTCGTGATGTCCGTGATGTCATCACTCAAAAGCACCTGTCCCGGTTGCGGCCAGTCGCTGCTTGTGGACGTGCTTGAACGAAGGCGAGACAGGTTCTTTCGGTCCGTGTACAAAAACCTGGCGCCTCCCAACTGCCTTGCAACATTGAAAACCTTCTGACGATGCTGGTCGCTGATGCCGACGGCGAGGGGCACTGGAATGATACCTCCGAACTGACAAGCCCAGAACACATCAACAAACTGCTGATTGTCATTCAGGAAGAGGATCAGGTGGTCCCCTTTGCTGATACCGTGCTGCTGCAATACACGCAACAGTCCCAGGGCACGCTGGTACAGGGCCTCGAAGCTGATGCACTTCTCGTCTTCCTGCCCATTAATGAAGGTGACGAAGCGTGCTTCACTGCGGTTGAATGACAGCGCTTCGTTCAGAGTATGAAATTGCATAGGCCGCGCTCTGTGGGAAATGGAAAAAGCTGCAGTATGGCTGAAAAATTCCGTACCTAGACTTCGACGGCTGGCAGGCCGCAGACGAAGGCTACATGGAAAAGAGATCGGGTTCCCTCTGTTCCCTGGTCAGCCTGAGTTGGTTGTCGTGGAGCGGCCGCATCATTGGATCCAGCAATTTGCGGTCCTTCGATTCCAGCCAGCCCGCATAACAATCCCTGTTGAGTATGACAGGCATTCGATGATGAATTCTTGACAGCCTCGGACTGGGCGAGGTGGTCAGAATGCTCATGAACATCTCGCCCCCGGTGCTGATTTCATACAGGCCTGCAAAAGCGAATCCGTCCCCATCCATGGGCTCTATCCTGTACTTGTCGCGCCTGCCCTGTGGCTGGTTTTCATCCCATTCGAAGAATCCACTTGCCGGAATGATGCACCGGCGGTCACGCAGGGCCTGTGCCCAGATCTTTTTCTCCCAGGCCCCTGCACTGCGGGCATTAATCAAGGGTTTGCTTGAAAAAGACCGCTTCCAGCCCCATTGCATGGAAGCAATCTCATTGCCCACATCTCCCCGAAACACGACATCAACCCGGTCAGCCGGACACACTTCCGCGCGCGGGGCAAATTCGATCTCGGCATCGATCAGGGCCGCGACGACCGATTCAGGAAAACGGTCCAGTGAAAAACGCCCGCACACTCTCCGGCTCCCTTCAACTGCAGTTGCAGAAAGTTCAGGCCGCCTTGGAGTCCGTGCTGTTGATGACCACCTCCTTGCTGACGTCGACGCTTCGAACCAGCATGTCCAGAACCGGGCACTGCTCGTCAACGGCTGCTGCCAGTTGCTGCAATTGCTCCTGTGATGCGGAACTCTCGAGTGTGGTTTTGTAGTGAACCTTGCTAAAACCCGGAGGCACGTTTTCATCCTTGCCCATCCCCAGCAGGCCGCGAACATCCAGGTCGCCCTCAAGGGTCACCTGGCACTTCTGTAATGGAATTCCCATCACGGACGCCAAGGCTACGTACATGATCTCCTGACACGTCCCCAAAGCTGCAAGCACCAACTCGACCGGGCTTGGACCCAGGTCACTTCCTCCAAAGGCCGGCGGCTCATCGATCACCATGGCTGGAAATTTCCTGACCTTGGCCGAACAGCGCACGTCGTTTTCCCATGCGGTGTCCACGCGGTACTTGAACTGCCCGCTCGCAGGTGATTCCGATACACTGTCCACAATCTTTTCCACTGCTGCTTTGATATCTGCCTGACTCATTTGTGCATACTCCTGTTTTCTTTCGGGTGGCTACTTCTGTGCGACTATTCTTCTATTCCCCGCACCTTCGTGCAAGTCATATCCGGGGGCACTGTGCGCCAGACAGCCTTCATGCCCGCGGAGCTTGCGCTTACACGGTCGGGTCGTTCGATGCAGAACCGGCCCGAAAACGCCCGTCCAGCAGGTAGCGGTACAGCTTGAGTGCCAACTGCACATGCTCCTTTTCCAGTTGCTCGCAGGCCGCAAGCGTCAGTACCATGGTCGTGCAGGGTTCATCTGCCACTACATATGCTGTGTTTACATCCTGCGCGCCCCCGGACCCGATTGCATCACCCGGACCGCACTGATAGAGCCGCATGCCCGCAGAACTGTAGGCAGACGCGCGCCCTTCAAGCAGCAGCTGCAGGTCATCGACCGGCGATTCCGTTGCTGTCAGGGTCTCACCGGCGCTGTACTGTCGGGATATCGTCAAGGGCCGGAGCTCAGTCACCAGATCCTCAAAACGCGCCTGCCAGTCGAGGTAGCGTTCGAGCTCCTCGGCCGCACTCTCCAGCAGCGTTGTACGCTGCATACCTGAAGTGCCCACGTCCGTTTTCCAGGCCGCGATGACCAGATCCTCGCAGCGCTCAAGCGCCTGATCCATGTCCGGCTCAACCGGCAGTATAGCCTGTACGGCAGGCGGCAGGTTCCGCTCCAGACCCTCACGCAGCGGCTCAGACAAGGCGGATAGAACGATCTGCACCCCGGATGCATGGACATTCTGCAAAAACCGGCTAAGCACATGCAGTGCGGAGGCATCGAAACCTGTCACGCTGGCAAAGTCCAGCAGCAGGCAGACAGGGCGTTTCGCACCACTCAGCGACTGCCGTAGATGCTCGGTCAAGGGACAGATACTGCCAAAGAAAAGATAGCCGCGAAGACGGTAGGCATGCATCCGCTCGCCCGCATCCCTCAGGATGGCGTGATCAGGAACGGGACGGGCCTTGCGACTTCGTTGCTCGCGCAGGGTAAACCGGGACTCGATCGGATCCACCCGGCTGAAATGCACGACAAAGAATGCGAGTGTAGCGACCATTCCGACGCCCACTCCTTCAAGCAGTCCGAACACCATGATTGTGATGGCGATCAGAACGAGGATAGCAAACTCCGGCCGTGGGAGCTGGCGGCGTCTTCGGACAAGCCCCTCGTCCAGCATCCCAATGCCGGCAAAGATCAAAATGCCGCCAAGAAGTGGCACAGGGGTCCATTCCAGGATTCCGTCACCCACCAGCAGCACGGATCCCACGACAAGTGCAGCCACGACCCCGGTCAGCCGGGTGTCAGCGCCAAGCAGTTTGCTTCGCAACGAGGAGGGCACGATCATGTTGGCTGACGTGCCACCTCCGAGACCGGCGACCATGATTGCAAATCCTGTCCCTCGAAATTCCCGGTCCCAGTCGAAGTCCTGGTTCGCCACCAGTTCCAGCCCGGCAATATTCATGATCACGCAGATGAACGCGACCAGCATCAGCGTCAGCATGTTCGGAATTTGCTGGGACAGCGCGGCCCAGTCCAGGTATGCCAGGTCGCCAACCCCCAAGGGTGGCCACAGGCCTCCCTCCGCAGTGCTCGCAAACAGCAGGCCTGCGGCCCTAGCCTCTTCTCCTGTGATCCCAAGCCCGGCCAGGGCAAGATGATAGGCAGCTCCTGCCAGCAGGATACTCACCGGAAGAATAATCACATGACTCCAGCGTTTCATGACCCAGTACAGGGCAACCCCGTACAGGACACCCGGTGCCCAGCGCCCAAACATGGCCGGTTCCAGCAGCCGGGGCAGCGTCTTCCAGTCCAGTTCAGCCCCCATCTGGGACATGGCCGCAAGACACACGGCACCCCCGATCCCGGCCACGAAGCCACCCGCAACCGGATATGGGATGAAGCGCACCAGATTGGTGAGCCGAAAATAGCCGAGCCAGAAGCAGCCTGCACCGGTAATCACCGCACTGAGCACAAGTGCGCCAACGGCCGTGACAAATCCGGCATAACCCTCCACACCGATCGTGGACACGATCAGGGCCATCACGATCACCATTGCCGGTGACAGCCCCGAAATTACACCGCGAAAGCCACTGAGCAGCGCAATGACCAGGCAGGCTGCAAAGTTTCCAAACAGCACCAGACCGACACCCTGGGACATATAGGGAGCCAGAGGGCCCGAAAAAATAAAGGCCGCGAATGCGAGCTCTGCAACTAGCAGGTTCAGCCCGGAAATGATGCCGGCCGACAGTGAAGGAACTGCCTTCGGGCCCCGGATGTCCGCATGCAGTTCAGTTGCAAGCTCCCGAAACAGGGAGTTCATCTCAGTGGACTTCGCACTCCGGTTAGGTACCGGTGACCGGGCCGGGCAATCTGTTGCTTGCCGTGATCCTGTGGCGGGTGCGGGCTGACATCTTTCAGGCGCCCGGGCAAGGTCTCGTCACAGTGGCCCATGAATTTCTACATTCCGGATTTGTTGATAACCGGGTCTGCCTGATTGAGCCAGGCCACCCCGCATATGCAGAAATAGTGTGCGCATGTCCCTGGACAGCGTACCAAATTTGTGGGTGAAGAGGACTTGGAACGGTATGGTCGGGGCAGAGGGATTTGAACCCCCGACCCTCTGCTCCCAAAGCAGATGCGCTACCAG
>VXPJ01000017.1 GCA_009839635.1 Pseudomonadota bacterium | reverse complement strand
TAACTGAAAGTCGGTTGCCGCGTTTCAAGAGTTGCAAACCATCTAGTTTTTTTTGTTGCTTGAGTTCTGACAGCGTAATAGTGCGTTTCAGCTTTCGTTTATAACGTACATCTACCATGAACCAGCGTGGATTCTCAGGATCACTTTTTGGGTCGTAATGCTTGTCTTCCCGGTCGAAGGCGGTGTGATCCGGATAAGACTCGCGAGCAATAGTCATGATGCCCACGATCCCAATTTCATCGCAATTCGAGTGATACATAAAGGCTAAATCGCCTTTTTTCATATCGTCGCGCATCATGTTTCGTGCTTGGTAGTTGCGTACGCCGTCCCAAGGCTCCACTTTGTCTCGTTTCAGATCATCGATACTGTATTCACCTGGTTCGCTTTTCATTAACCAATACTGCATGGCGGGCCACCCTACGATTTATTTGTATACAGATTTTTGTGAAGAACCGGAAGCGTAGTACGCGGATACACTCCACGAATACTGTGGTTGCTATTGCCCTTGAACCAGAGGTTCAAGTGGGAGAACTGAAAAATGCATCAGGCTTCCCATTTTCTGGGGTTGCACAACAACATTTTTTACAGCGTTGTCCCTGAGTAAAAAAATAGGCTCAAGGTATGTATCTAGCAACTCACCGGTACCGCAGAGGTATCCGGTTTCAATATGAGTTTAGCAGATTCTCAAAGCTCAAGCTGTCGGGTGTTTTCTAAGACAGTGTCAATCTGATCCTGAAGATCACGAATACGGGTGTAGAAACTTTTGCTTGCTTGATTCTGTTCATCGGATTGCGAAAGCAGGGTATGGGCCAGGTTCAATGCCGCCATCACTGTTATGCGATCTGCACCGATGACCTTGCCTCCATTCCGCACTTCCTCTATGTGCGCATTCAGTAGTTCTGCGGATGTTTGCAGCGACTCTTCTTCTCCTTCCCCGCAAACAACACGATATTCCTTATCTAGGATACTGAGTACTATCGGAGAACCTTGGTTGCTCATATGCTGACTTCCATTGACTTGAGTCGTGTGATCATGGCCTCGACCCGTTTGCGCGCCTGCTCGTTTTTGTCGATCAGGCTGGCCCTTTCAGCGGTGTACGAATCCTGCTGCGCCTTCAGAAGGCTGTTCTCTTTCTGGAGGTCTTTGTAAGCTCGGATAAGGCTATTTACACGACTCTCAAGTCGCTTTAGCTCCTGTTCATTAAGCAGGCCTGAGTCTGTCTTCCCCATTGCAAAATGGTAGGATGATGTACCTTTATCGTCAACTCAAATTTAAGAAATATGCCTTGATATGCTGAAAAATCTAAAGATATTTCATCGTGAAGCGCGTCTTGGGAGAGGTCTGCTGCGACGAGCCCCGGCAGCGGGCACACCGAGCAAATTTTGAGAGACTTATTTGGCAACCGCTGTATATACTGAATAACTTAACTTGCAGATAATCAAGGCATTCTGACCTGGGCATGACATGAACACGAAAGAGTTGATCAAGCGGCGCAAAACGCTGATGCGCATGGTGGGCCACAAGGGGATCGCCATTGTGCCGTCTGCGAATCCGGTCCCGAGGAATCGGGACGTGGATCATGTGTTTCGCCAAGACAGTGACTTTCTGTACCTGACAGGTTTTGAGGAGCCCAACGCCCTAGCATTGCTGGTACCGGACAAGGAGGGTGATCGATACATATTGTTTTGTCGAGAGCGCAATGCTGACCAAGAAATATGGAACGGGTGCAGAGCCGGGCTGGAAGGCGCAGAAAAGAACTACCTTGCAGACAAGGCCTATGCAATCAACCAGCTTGATGAAATATTGCCACGGCTCCTTTCAGACCGCGAAAGGATTTTTTATCCGATGGGCCGTGATGCAAGTTTTGATCACAAGGTCATCAGTTGGGTGAACCAGTCCCGAGGTTCTTATCGGGATGCAAAACACATTCTCCATGAACTGCTCTCGCTGGACTACCTTTTGCACGACATGCGCTTGTACAAGTCACGCAGTGAGGTCAGTTTGATGAGAAAGGCAGCAAAAGTTTCCATTGCAGCCCATGTACGTGCCATGCAGGCTTGTGAACCGGGAAAGCATGAGTATGAGATCGAAGCCGAGTTGCTCTATGAATTCAAGAAAGCAGGCTGCGTCCCGGCCTATCCCTCTATTGTTGGCGGTGGAGGCAACACTTGTATTTTGCATTACACCGAAAATAACCAAGTACTCAACGATGGCGATTTGTTGCTTATCGACGCAGGTGCTGAGTGCCAGGGTTATGCCAGTGATATCACCCGTACCTTCCCTGTAAACGGGACTTTTTCAAATATCCAGCGAGAAGTGTACGAGTTGGTGCTGGAAGCCCAAACTGCTGCAATCCGGAAGGTAAAGCCCGGTAACCACTGGAATGATCCGCATCATGAAGCCGTAAAAGTGCTTACCAAAGGGTTGGTGGGGCTGGGTTTGTTGAAAGGTAAGCCTGCCAAACTGATCAAAGACGAGAAGTACAGACAGTTCTATATGCACCGAACCGGCCATTGGCTGGGTTTGGATGTGCATGATGTAGGCGACTACCGTTTTGATGAAGAATGGCGACTGCTTGAGCCGGGCATGACATTGACTGTGGAACCGGGTTTGTACATTACCCGGACAAAAGGCGTGCCAAAATATTTCTGGAATATTGGCATCCGCATTGAGGACGATGTGCTGGTCACCAAAGATGGCAATCAAGTACTCACTGAAAAACTCACCCGTGACCCGGACGAAATTGAAGCCCTGATGGCAGGGTCTGTACATTGAGTTTCCCGGTACATCATGTCACGTCATTATGATATTGCGATCGTAGGCGGGGGTTTCGTTGGTGGCACCTTGGCTTGCGCTTTGGCCGCTACATCTCGCCGAATTGCCCTGATAGAAAGTAAACCCGTTTCTTCAGTGAACGGTACAGGTCGTAACAGGGATGAGCGCAGTATTGCCTTGGCCCTGGCTTCCAAAAAAATGTTTGATGCCCTGGGGGTCTGGGAGCAGATTGGCTTGCATTCCATCGCGATCAGGAAAATTCATATTTCAGATCGGGGGCGATTTGGGGCTATGCGCATGGACTGCCGAAACCATGAATCAGAGGGTTTCGGCTATATGGTCCCTGCCGAAAAGCTTATCTTGTCTTTGCAAGAACATCTTCGGCGCTATGAGAATATCCACTGCATCCGGCCCTACAAGGTGTCTGATATTGAAAGTCATGCGGATCGGGTCATTTTGCATGGTGAAGGTGAACCCATACAGACTGATTTGTTAATTGCAGCTGACGGGACGAATTCTTTTATTCGCAACAAGCTGGGCATACCCACCAACGAGAAGAAATATCATCAAACGGCAATTGTCGGCAATGTGAGCGTGGATGATGATCATCAGTTTACGGCATATGAGCGATTCACCCGGGAGGGCCCACTGACACTACTACCGCATGCCGGTAATAATTGCGGGTTTGTTTGGGTGCTCCCGGACAATATTGCACGAGAACTCGTGGCTCGATCCGATGAGGACTTCCTGCTTCAGCTCCAGCAAGCCTTTGGCTACCGCCTGGGCTATTTTTCCGGAATAGGTAAGCGTTTTGCCTATCCCTTGTCATTATTAGTGAGTCACCGACGTACACAGGGGCGTGTGGTGTTGATAGGCAATGCAGCTCAAACATTGCATCCTATAGGTGCACAAAGCTTGAATCTTGCAATGCGTGATGTTGCAGAACTTAGTGAGATGCTTCATGCGAGCCAAGACGGACTTGATGGAATCGACGAGAAGCTTTGTGCGTACGCATCAGGACGCCAATCCGATATCAAGCGCACCATACGCCTTACAGATATTTTCAATTTTTTGTTCACGACAAATGATCTGGTGCTGTCTCGTACACGAGGGATTGGTCTTGCACTTCTAGGGGCTATCCCCGTGTTGGAAAATATTGTTCTGCGCCAAAGCTCAGGGGTTCCCAGTTCTGTGGCAAATCTCCTGCAAGGCAAACCCCTGCAGTCTGCATGACTGCAAAAGCAACACAGGTTGATGTCATTATTGTTGGGGCAGGCCTGGCCGGCCTCACATTGGCTAGCCTGTTGGCAAAACAAGGCAAGTCATTGGCCATCATTGACCGTGTACTGCCATCGGAATTCGATTGTGAAACTCCCTACGATGTTCGGGTAACCGCCGTTAGCCCGGGCTCAAGGGCAATTTTCGAGCACATCGGGATCTGGCCGAACGTGCAGGCGAAACGGGTAAGTGCATTTGATGCAATGGTTGTTTGGGACGAGGCCAGCAGCGCAAAAATTCGCTTCGTTGCCCGGGAGGTTCGCCAACCTGTCCTAGGATACATTGTGGAAAACAGGGTAATTCAGTCAAGCCTGCATGAATCTCTCCTCGGTGTTTCCGGTATTCACTGGTGTGTACCAGAAAGCGTGACCGACATCGTCCATTGTGACGATGTGGTTGAGGTAATTTTAGAAAACAAGCAAGTACTCAGAGCAAAACTGCTTGTGGGAGCAGATGGGAGTCGATCGGGCATACGGGGCCTTGCAGAAATTTCGCATGCTGAAAAGCTGTATCTGCAGCAGGGTATCGTGGCAAATGTACAGACGGAATTTTCCCATCAACGTACGGCATGGCAGCGCTTCCTAAAGACAGGTCCATTGGCCCTGTTACCCATCGGAGCAGACAAGGAAAATCGCGAATGCTCAATCGTGTGGTCAGCTGACCACGGGTATGCGAAGCAACTGATGCAAATGGGTGAGGAAGAGTTTTCCCAAGAAATTACCAAGGCCAGCGACTCACGGCTTGGCAATATCAGGTTGATGTCGGAGCGTGTCAGTTTCCCGTTGGTTTCAGGTCAGGCCAAGGATCTGGTCAAGCCTAGGGTTGCATTGGTCGGTGATGCCGCCCACACACTGCACCCATTAGCGGGTCAGGGAGCCAATCTGGGACTGACGGATGTAGCAGTGTTAGCCGATGTCCTGGAAAACACAGAGCGGGACATGGGCAGTCTTCGAGTATTGCGGAAATACGAACGGGCCAGGGCAGGGGAGATCCAGGTCATGCAGTTTGCGATGGATGCATTTGTAGCTGTATTTGGCTCTTCTTCAAAGCCTGTTGTCACAGCACGCAGTATTGCACTGGACATGGCAGCACAAACACCTTCGATGAAAAGGTTTTTCATGGAACATGCAATGGGGTTAAGCAGGGATCGGCCGGTCTTTGCCAGATAACAGGACCTTGTGCCAGCTGCACAGATTCAAAATTGCTGCAAAGCCGGGGTTACTGCGGTAGCGCGTTAGGGAAAAACAGTTGCTGGCCGTCTAACGTAAAGCTGGCGATCATCTGCTGGCCTTCACTGGAAGCCAGCC
The DNA here is from genome assembly GCA_009839635.1 of Pseudomonadota bacterium. GTDB lineage: Bacteria > Pseudomonadota > Gammaproteobacteria > UBA4575 > UBA4575 > WTFY01. The sequence continues at coordinate 16,116 of VXPJ01000017.1, read as the reverse complement.
AGTTTGTGAACAGCTCGGCTTCCTTGAATTTTGTATGTGGATGACGCTCGGGATTAATCTCAATTATGCTGTACTGATTATGTAGAAGAGGGTCATTCTCAAAAAGCAAAGCCAGCCCGTTGCGATTCTTAAACGAGAGCCAAGTCCCCCTGTCTGCGAGCACATACGCGCCCATTCCATTTGCAATGTTCAGTGTAGTGCCCATGCCTGCACCGGTTTCATGGTACCAGCTGCCGCTGTACTGCTGAACATCAACACCGGCCAAGCCCCATAACTCCATTTCCTTTTTGTGTGTACCACTTTCGTCGCCACGCGAGACAAAGGGCATTCGATGTTTGTGAATAAGAGTGAGCACACGCTCTACACTGTCTGCTTCTCCTATATCCAGGGGGTCTTCGGGTGGCCCGGCGATGATAAAGTCGTTGTACATGACTTCCCGACGTTTGACCCCGAAGCCTTTGGACACAAATTCTTCCTCCGATGGCCTGTGGTGTACGAGTATCAGGTCGGTGTCGCCCGTCTCACCGAGTTTCAACGCCCGTCCGGTACCCACCGATACCACCCGCACGTCAATGCCGGTACGGTCTTTGAATCTCGGGATCAGGTAGTCCAGCAAACCGGAATTTTCTATCGATGTGGTTGAGGACAAGGTGATAAAAGGCGATTTTTCCGCCAGCCCAGAGGTCAGTGCCATGCCAAGTGCCATTAATGCGATGGCTTTGGCCAGAAAATATCTCATGATTTTTCTTTCAGTGCGTGTCGAGTAACTTGCCAGCAAGGAAATCTGCGGCGAGGCTGGTTTTGGGTTGAGAAAAATACACTTTTGCCGGAGTGTGTTCAATCAATTTTCCCCGGTGCAAGAACAAAATGTCGTGCGCCAATCTTCTTGCTTGATCGAGACTGTGGGTGGTCATAATTATTTTGGTGTTCTGTTGCGCAATTTTTCTGATCAGCATTTCTATAGTTGCAACACCTGAAGGGTCCAGTTCCGCGGTAGGCTCGTCCAGCAGCATCACTTTCGGTTCAAGTACCCAGGCCCGAGCAACATTTAAGCGTTGTTGCTCACCACCGGACAAGGTGCGTGCGCTTTGTCCAGAAAGTTGCATAAGCCCTGTATGTTGCAAGGCCTGCTGGATGAGCAGGCTTTGCCTGGTCTTGGGCACCTTGTGCAGGGAGAGCACGTATTCAAGATTTGACTGCACGCTACGCTGCAAAAAAACCGGTTTCTGGAATACAAACGCGCGCCAGGGCTCCTGGGGCTTCGGGGTGTGCTGATTCCACAGTAATGAGCCACGATCTGGCTCTTCCAGGCCATGTGCAATGTGGAGCAGTAAACTTTTCCCCGCCCCGTTTGGACCAAGGATGATGGTGATCCCCGCTGAATCGATCATTGCATTCACATTGTCCAGCAACTGCTTGCCCTGTCTGGAAACGCTCAGCTGTTGAATTTTCAGTGGCAAGGGTGATGCAGACAACATGGGCCTAGGTATACATCTTGTGGGCAGCATGCCGTGCACTCATGACAGCCGAAGTGACGATCAAAGAAAGCGTGATCAGTATTACACCTAGTGCCAGCGCCAGTTCGATGTTCCCCTTGCTGGTCTCAAGCGCTATGGAGGTGGTCATCACACGGGTGTTGTGATTGATATTGCCACCAACAATCAACACCGCACCCACTTCGGCAATTGCCCGGCCGAATCCTGCAAACACATTGGTCACCAAACTATATCGAGTTTCCCATAAAAGGGTGTTCATCATGTTTGGGGACTTGGCACCAAGTGCGCGCAGTTGTGCATGGAATTCATCATTGGCATCCATCACGGTTTGGCGTGTCAGCGCAGCGATAATTGGCGTGACCAGAAACACCTGCGCGATGACCATGGCCGTCGGTGTGAACAGCAAGCCCAGTGCTCCTAGCGGGCCTGAGCGGGAGAGAATCAGGTAAACCACCAAGCCCACAACGACGGGCGGCAGACCCATGAATGTATTCAGCAAGGCGACAAGCAGGCCGCGTCCAAAAAACCTGTACAAAGCAAGAGCTGCACCCAGTGGCAACCCGATCAGTCCGGCAATAAATACTGCTGTCAGGCTTACCTGTAAAGACAGCGCGACGATCTCTATCAGGTCCGGGTCGAGTTGTATGATCAGTTGGATGGCTTTTAGAAAAGCTTGTGAGAAATCGTTCAAAATGAGTGCTGTATTGCCGTACTGGTTACAGAGTGATTCCGACTGATCTGTTCAGGGTCCCTGGTGCCGCCACTGCACGTATTGGCCTGTACTGGCAGCGCAGGGAATGATCATGATCCCTTAACAATAGTGGTGTAACCTGTCTTGCACAGGAAAGTGCATAATCCTCTTGCGTGTTGTTGTAAAGCTTCCGGTACCCGGCCATGGCATACACATTCGTGGAGCCTCGTGAATTCAGGTGTCCCGTATTGTGATTGGCTCCCGCTGCTCCTGTGTACAGGATTTGACCGGCAAAAAAGCCAGAATGGCCGCAAATCTGTACATGAGTGTGATTGCTTTGTGGGCAGTTACACGAAGTGTACAATACCCGGTTCTAAAACCATGTCAAACGATAATTCAGCAACAAAAAAAGCCTCTGGTCTGGGAGGCCACTGATGGATGGTGTGCCCGATGACCGTGTCTATTCGTCTCAGCATGTGTGGTTGAAGATGCAGGATGCCGGCACAGCAATGATGGGCATCACAGAATTTGCCCAGTCAGAACTGGGAGACATCGTCTTCGTTGAACCTCCTGATCTAAATCATGAATATCGAGCGGACGAGGCCTGTGCGGTAGTGGAATCGGTTAAAACTGCCAGCGAGGTGTACATGCCTGTGGATGGGAAAGTAATTGAAATCAATGAAGATTTGCTGGATTCTCCGGAAATGATGAATGAATTGCCCTACGAGAAGGGCTGGCTTTGCAAGATAGAGTTGCTGGGCGACACATCGATTGACAGCCTGCTTGATGCAAGCCAATATGAAGATCACATATCTTTATAACCGGAGCACAAAACTTATTCTAAAGAGCGAGGTCACATTTTGTGAACCTGATAGAAGCTGACAACCTCACTTAGAATGTTGCCAAGCCAATACGAATGCGCCTGTTACAGGAGAGATAAAAATGGCAAAGATCACCCTTCAAGGAAATGAGATGCGCACCAATGGAAGCCTGCCGAACGTTGGCTCAAGTGCGCCGGACTTTGCGCTGGTGAACAAGGATCTGGAAAATGTGTCTCTTTCTGCGTTCCTGGGCAAAAGGAAAATACTGAGCATTGTTCCCAGCCTTGATACGCCGGTTTGTGCTATATCAACAAAGAAATTCGATGATTTTGCAAAAGAGCATGATGACACAGCGATCCTGATTATTTCTGCAGACCTGCCATTTGCAATGTCCCGGTTTTGTGTTTCCGAGAATCTGGAGCACGTGACTTCACTTTCTATCATGCGCTCCCAGGAGTTCTCTAGGGATTACGGCGTACTTATAGAAGATGGGCCGCTCGCGGGAATTACAGCGCGTGCAATCGTGGTACTAGACCAGAAAAATCAGGTTGTCCACACAGAGCTTGTTGGTGAGATTGCGCACGAACCGGATTATAAGGCTGCCATACAGGCACTCGGCAGCGTGTCTTAACTCGAGTTTTCAAACACATCAGCAACCGAATTTCTTGCTAGTTGAGCAAGCTGTTTTCTCGGCTGGCCTTTACTCGATATGGGCTCACACAGAGTCAGTTCAACTGCTGTGCGCTTGGCAGACATGATCCGGAAAGCGTGTTTCACCAGATTACGGTTGTCAACGAACGGTACAATTGGGTTGACGCCGCTGGCATGCGGGTAACGAATTGCCACTGGTTGAATCGTAGACTTCGTTTCAATGGCAGCAGCGAATAGGCGGGGATGAAACGCATGTACACGAGTCCCGTCAGTAGTCTTGGCTTCGGGGAAGGAAGCAACACTATGCCCTGCGCGGAGTCTTTCCTGCATCAGGTGTATCGCTTCCAGTGCGCCGGTTTTGGATCCTCGGTGGATGAAAAGGGTGCCGGATTTGGCGGCAAGGGTCCCTACCACAGGCCACTTGCGAACCTCCACCTTGGATAAAAACGAAACTGGCAATACGGAAGCAACGATCACGATGTCTAGCCAGGACACGTGATTTGCCACCACAAATGCCGGTGATTTTTGTGGTGTGCCATGCACGGTAAGATCAATGCCAATGATTTTTGCCACCGTGGACAGCCAGTCCTGGATGATCCTGTGCTGTTTTTCAGTCAGGTCAAATCTCTCTACATCACCCAGTGCGGTGTAGCATATGTGAATGCCTTTGAGGAGATGGATAAGCAGGCGGAGTAACCGAAATGTCCCTCTGAATATATTCATCGAATCAAACGCGATGACGTCCTGCAGTTTTATTGCGAAGTTCCGGTATCCGGTATGGCGCTTTGCAATTCAGCTAGGCTCGTAACCGGAGATTTGCACTGCATACCTTCACAAATGTATGCAACGACACCTTCCGGGGCCGGCTTGAGGAATTTCTTTTCTGCCAGTCCAGCCGGCAAATCTTTTTCGTCTGCATCAATGGTAAATACCAGCCGCCGGGGCTGATAACCCAGCGAGCACTGCTGTTGCCATTTTTCGAGGTGGCTCTTTTCCCCACGTAAAATAATGATTTGCAGAGGATGGCATTGCTCTTCGTAAGCAGTGATCAGGCTGGCATGTCCCATAGGTGCATGTGTGACAGCCTGACCTGCAAACTGCAACACACGTTCTGTCGCATCCAGGTACTCAGTTTTCCCCAACAAGTACCCTAGGCGGGCCAGGGCTGTGGCGGCAATTCCGTTGCCAGAAGGTATGGCCTCGTCGCTCAGTGTTTTGGACCGCTGTATGAGCCGTTCATGATCTATGGAGGTGAAGTAGAAGCCACCTACGGTATTGTCTTCAAATTTGTCCAGTAGAACATTGGCAATATCACAGGCCCAGTTCAAGTCACGGGTACACCAGCGCACCTGCAGGATTTCCAAAATGGCGTCCAGCAGGAACGAGTAGTCATCCAGGTACGCATCAAGGTGGGCCGTACCGTCTTTATACGTTGCCGCCAAGTGTTGGCTGGTCCACATTGTGTTTCGTAAAAAATCCAAAGCACGCTGTGCCGATTGTATATATTCGGATTTTCCCAGTACCCGACCGGCAATGACCATGCCGCGTATCATCAGGGCATTCCAGCTGCTTAGGACCTTTTCATCACGGCCAGGGCGTACGCGCTGCTCGCGCTGGGACAAAAGTTTCTGCTTGGCCTGGCTGATCAGGGCATCAAACTTCTCTTCGGTCACGGAGGTCCGTTGGCATACCTCATCCTTGTTTACGAAGGTATGCAGATGATATCTGCCTTCAAAATTGGCATCCCGGTCCAGACCATAGTGTGGTGCAAATACGGCGTACTCTTCACGGCTGAGCAACTGCTCAACCTGTTCACGGTCCCAGACATAGTACTTGCCTTCGCTGCTCTCAGAATCTGCGTCCAGGGAGGAGTAGTATCCTCCCTCGGGTGATTGCATCTCGCGCATTACCCATTGTGCAGTAGCCTCGCACACGTCCTTGAACTGTTCTGTGCCGGTCAAGGCAAATCCCTGCGCGTATAAAGCCAGCAAAGGACCATTGTCGTACAGCATTTTTTCAAAGTGGGGAATCATCCAGCGGGAATCCACCGAGTATCGGCAAAAGCCGCCCCCAACCTGGTCAAAAAGACCGCCTGCTGCCATTTTCTCCAAGGTGTAGAGTGCCGCGTGCAATGAGCGGGGGCTGTCCTGTCCTGATTGTGAGTGGTAGCGCAACAGCCGGTCGATATGAGTAGGGTGAGGAAACTTGGGCGCATCCCCAAAGCCACCATCCCTCGCATCAAAGGCCTGCTCTATCTGTTGGTTGCATGTCTTGAAGAGGTCAGGAGAGAGATCCGTCTTCGTGTAGCTTGGCTCATGAATTTGTTGCAGTACATTTTGTATGGACTGGTTTTGCGCCTTGATTTCTTCGCGTCGCTGTTGATAAACACCCGAAATATGCTGCAATAGGTCCTTGAATGCCGGCAGCCCATGGCGTGCCTCGTTGGGGAAGTATGTGCCTCCGAAAAAGGGTACCTGGTCATCCGGGGTCAGGAACATGGTGAGTGGCCAGCCCCCCGTACGCTGTGTAAGAACATACTGGGCGGTCTGGTAAATTTTGTCGATGTCCGGGCGTTCTTCGCGATCGATTTTGATGTTAATGAATAATTCATTCATTATTTTTGCCGTGACCTCATCCTCAAAAGATTCGTGTGCCATGACGTGGCACCAGTGGCAGGCGGAATACCCGATCGACAATAGAATCGGCTTGTTTTCCTGCCTGGCCCGCTCAAGGGCTTCATTACCCCACGGGTACCACTCCACGGGGTTGTCCGCATGTTGAAGCAAGTAGGGGCTGGTTTGTCCAGCCAGATGGTTTTTGGCTTGAATCATGTTTATGATGCGCTCACTGTTTTAGCATGTCCCGTACGCGGATTTTGCAGCATGCCGGGCATGAGTCCGGAAACTTAAGTGTATATTGATGTGACATGTTGAATTTCCCGGATATCGACCCCGTCATCTTTTCCCTTGGTCCGCTGAAGCTTCACTGGTATGGCCTGATGTATGCCATCGGGTTTCTGGCATTCTGGGGCTTGGCCCATACTCTTGCAAAAAAAGAGCATACAGTAGTACAGCCTGATGATGTTGACGATCTTTTTTTTTACGGCATGCTGGGTGTCGTGATCGGCGGCCGTCTTGGCTCAGTACTGTTCTACAATTTTTCCTATTTTCTTGGAGACCCGCTTTACCTATTCAGGATCTGGGAAGGGGGGATGAGCTTTCACGGTGGACTGCTGGGCGTCATCGTCGTGCTATGGGTCTTTCACCGGAAGAAAGGATGCAGTTTTCTGCATTTATGTGATTTCGTAGCGCCCGCTGTCCCTGTAGGCCTGGGTGCAGGCCGGATCGGGAATTTCATCAATGGGGAGCTATGGGGGCGTGCCACCGATGTGCCCTGGGGTATGGTGTTCCCGGGTGCGGATGCACTGGCCAGACATCCCTCGCAGCTTTATCAGGCTTTTCTGGAGGGTCTTGTACTGTTCGTGGTGCTTTGGCTCTTTGTGCAAAAACCCCGTCCGGTTGGTTCTGTAGCCGGTTTGTTCATGCTGCTGTACGGGGTGTTTCGATTCATGGTGGAGTTCGTACGGGAGCCGGACATGAACTTGGGGTTTATCGCCTTTGACTGGATGACGATGGGACAGCTTTTGACGGTGCCCATGATCTTGGTAGGCTTGGCACTGATGTATCAGGCATACAGAAAATCTGGAGCGCCGCGCCGGGCGCACTGAGCCATGCAGCAATACCTCGAATTATTGAAACATGTCATGGAGCAAGGCGTGGAGAAAGGGGATCGCACCGGTACCGGTACGGTTTCTGTATTTGGCTACCAGATGAGGTTTGATTTAGCCGATGGCTTTCCTCTTCTGACAACCAAAAAGCTTCACCTGAAGTCAATCGTCCATGAATTGCTATGGTTTTTGAGGGGCGAGACCAATATTTCCTACCTGCAAAAAAATGGTGTTTCAATCTGGGACCAGTGGGCTGATGAAAATGGAGATTTGGGGCCGGTTTATGGTGCGCAGTGGCGCAGTTGGTCCTGTGCAGACGGCAGCACGGTTGATCAGATCAGTACCCTGATCGAGAACCTGAAGGAAAACCCGTTATCAAGGAGACACATCGTCAGCGCCTGGAATGTTGGTGCACTGGATGCCATGGCGCTACCGCCCTGCCATGCTTTTTTTCAATTCTATGTCGCTCAGGACCGGCTTTCGTGTCAGCTCTACCAACGCAGCGCGGATGTTTTTCTGGGTGTGCCGTTCAATATTGCCTCCTATGCACTGTTGTTGCTGATGGTTGCCCAGGTGACGGGCTACCGGGCCGGTGAATTCGTACACACCTTTGGCGACGTGCACCTCTACAACAACCATTTTGAACAGGCACGTGAACAGCTAAAACGAACTCCTTACGATTTGCCGAAGATGCACATAAATCCGGAAGTAAGTTCAATTTTTGATTTTGTGTATGAAGATTTTGAGCTCCAGAATTACCAGTGTCATGACCATATATCAGCCCCGGTAGCAGTCTAGTGCCGGATGCGGAGATTATTGTAATTGCCGCCATGACTCATCAGGGTGTCATTGGGAAAAGCAATGCGATGCCCTGGCATTTACCTGCAGACCTGCAGCGCTTCAAAAAGATCACCATGGGCTACCCCATGGTAATGGGGCGAAAAACCTTTGAGTCGCTGCCGGGTGTATTGCCGGGTCGACGGCATGTGGTGCTTACCCGAAACAGGGATTACCTTGCCAAGGGCTGTGATGTTGTGGCCTGCTGGGAAGAGGCAGAGGCCCTGCTAGCGGGGTCGGAAAAGATATTCGTCATCGGCGGGGCCGAAGTTCATGCGCTTGTGTTGCCCATCGCACAGCAACTGTACCTTACATTCGTGCACGCAGATCTGGAAGGGGATACCTATTTCCCGCAATGGGATGAAGGTCACTGGCAGGAGGTACACCGTGAATTTCGCCCCAAGGACGAGAAAAACTGCTATGACCTGGAATATGTCGAGTACCTGCGAACCGGTGGCAGCATAAGGAACTGACCGGTCTCAGCGGCTCATTAGCCAAAGTCCAGGTCAGTCCTGGGTAGCGGAAGAGCCGGGGTGCAAGGATGCCATGGCCGGAATGGCCCGCTTGGCCTCACATGCAATCTGGTATTTCCTGTTTTCGGTCCCACTGATATTTACAGCCGTCAGGGCTCCGCCCCAAAGACATCCTGTGTCAGTGGCGATGACGTTATTTTTATCCTGATAACCCAGTGTGGACCAGTGTCCAAACACGATGGTGGTATCTTTGCTTTTTCGTGAATTCACCTCGTACCAAGGCTGTACTCCTGGCCCTTGTGTGCCCGGCGGCCCTTTTTCCGCCAGGCTCATTACACCTTGGGGATCACAGTAGCGCAGCCGTGTGAACGAGTTGGTGATCACGCGCAATCGTTCCCACCCGCTCAGAGTTTCGTCCCATTGCTTGGGCCGGTCCCCATACATGTTATTTAAAAAGTCCATGTAATTTCCGGAACGGAGAACCCTTTCTACTTCGTGCGCATGCGCGATCGCATTCTCAATGCTCCACTGAGGAACAACCCCTGCATGCACCATGGCGATATTGAGCTTGCTGTCAAAATGTATCAGGGGGCGCTGTCTCAGCCAGTCAACAAGTTCGTCTGCATCGCTGGCATCGAGGATTGCATTGAGGCTGCTGGATTCTGTAGTTGGCTTTATCTTTGCGTGGGCCGCCAGCAGGTGAAGATCGTGGTTGCCTAGTACGGTGGTGGCCAACCCGCCCAACGACTTGACCCAGCGCAGTGTTTCAAGTGATTTAGGGCCCCGATTCACCAGGTCGCCGACAAACCACAGCTCATCAGACTTCGGATCAAATTCAATTTTCTCGACAAGTGCAGTCAGTTCATCAAAGCAGCCCTGCACATCTCCTATAGCGTAGATAGCCATGACTGAGCTTCAGCTTGCAGTATTGAAAAACCGTGAAGTTTGCAATTTGGGTCAAGGCAGCCCGAAGGCAATGCACTCCACTAGCAGATCACAACACAGAGTTTAGATGTGTTTCCCGAGTGTCAAGAGTCAAAAGGCAAGGGGCAATGTGCTAGTGCAAAACACGGGGTGCAGCCAGGGTGAACGGATTGATTTCTGCATCGAATTCTGTGCCGTCGTCAGTCACCATCTGGTAGCTCCCTTGCATGGTGCCCACGGGTGTCTCGAGCATCGTTCCGCTGGTGTATTGAAAGGCCTCGCCAGGACGCAGATAAGGCTGTTCTCCAACCACTCCTTCGCCCTTTACTTCCTGGGTCTTGCCATTGGAATCTGTGATGATCCAATGGCGTGTCATGAGCCTGGCCGGTACAAGTCCTGTGTTATGTATGGTTACTGTGTAGGCAAAAACGAACCTATTTTGCTTCTCGTCGGCCTCAATAAATGCACTGTCCACACTTACATCAATATTATGAATTTCTGATTTTTCCACAGTGCTTGTTTATGCATTTACACTTAGTGTGTTTCAAAAAAACATATCACCCCGAGAGCAGGTTGGCAAGATTTATGTACTGTTGCACGGATATTTCCTGTGGGCGATTGCGGGGGTCAATGCCAGCCCGTTGCAGCTCTTTTTCCGTAACATCTTTTGCCAGGCTGTTTTTGATTGTTTTCCGTCTTTGCTGGAAGGCAGCCTTCACCAGTTGATCGAACAGCGTCCGGTTACGGATCTTTCTCAAAGTGGCTGGGTCCGGCCGTATGCGTATGAAGCATGAGGTTACTTTGGGCGGCGGTGAGAACATATGAGGTGCTATGTCAAACAGGTTTTCCACTTTGTGGTGGCTCTGCATGATCACGCTAAGCCGACTGTACTCAGAGGCTTTTGGTGCTGCCGTGATTCTTTCGGCAACTTCTTTCTGAAGCATGAAATGCATGTCGGAAATCACCTCGGAAAATTGCAACAGGTGAAACAACAGGGGGGTTGAAATATTGTAAGGCAAATTGCCAATCAGCCGAATCGCCCGGTCTGGCTTGGCCAGGCGATGAAAGTCGAACTTCAAAACATCACCCTGATGCAAGGTTAATGTTCCGACCCCCTGGCATTGCTTGAGCAGTTCTTCAGACAGGGCTTGATCAATTTCGATAGCGTGCATGGCACCTGCCGCTTTCAGTACAGGCAGGGTGATGGCGCCGAGTCCAGGGCCAATTTCACAAATGTTCTGTTTTAGGGCAGGAGCTATGGCCTGTGTTATCGCTGAGATCGCGGTTTTGTCTGTGAGCAGATGTTGTCCCAGACGTTTGTTGAGTTTCATGGCCACTGCTGGTTCCTTGGCAACTTACCCAAGACTCTGTCTTATCTTGGCCGGCTTAAAGGCATACATGATAGCTGCCTGTGGGAAAGGCTGTAGCCTACTGGGCACGGTATACCCTGAAGCGGCAAGTCAATTCTGACGCGTCGGTTTTCCAGCAGGTGTTGCGGGCGGGGCAGGTTCTGTGCTTGCTGCTGCTTGTACAGGCTGCGTGCCCCCGATGGGGTCGGGGGTCCGGGTTTTCGTTTCTCGAACAGCATATGTACAGACAATTTCATAGTGTTCCTGCTCGACCGGTTTTACCAGGGTGAGGGTAATGGTGATATTCGGATGGTAAAGCAGGAGCTGCTTGCTCTCCTTTAAGACATCCGATGTTGTTGAATCCGTGATTACACCAAACCGCAACTCCAGACTTTTCCCGATCTGGTTCGCAATGCTGCGCAAGGCTGCCAGTGTAGTAGAGTTTTCCCTGAGCAGAAGCTGGCCCAGGTGGATAACGCCCAGGGCTGAGGCATCTTTTGTGATTTCCAGTGCTTGCGCTTTGCTGGAAAGGGGTTTGAACTTGAATGCAAGCTCGCCACCATGAAGCAACTCAAATTCTTCGGTGCTGGAAATTGTAATGAAGCGGCCCAGGTCCACGGGATACGCGGCGGGGATGCAGCAACAGACCAGCAGCACTGCAAGCAGTGTGGATTTTCTTGAGTGACTCATCTGCCCTTGTTGGGATGAAAGTGGTTGATCTGCATTCTTATGCTGACTTGCTTGGGGCAGTGGCCGTCAGTTTAGCGGCCATCTCTGCTGCTACGCGGATGCTACCAGCATCTGCAATCCCTTGTCCTGCAATATCCAGTGCAGTGCCGTGATCCACAGAAGTACGAATCAGGGGCAGGCCCAGCGTTACGTTAACAATGTTTCCAAAGTCGCCGTACTTTATCACGGGCAAACCCTGGTCATGGTACATTACGACGATAACGTCTCTCGTGCAGGGATTCCCCCGGGCAAAGGCTGTGTCGGCAGGTATTGGCCCCTCTAGCTGCAAGCCTTGTTTGCGAAGCCTGTCAAGCGCCGGGCCAATGATTTCCTTTTCCTCGGACCCCAGATGCCCATCCTCGCCTGCATGAGGGTTCAATCCGCATACGCTGATGTGCGGGTTTTCGATGCCGAACCGGTTAATCAAATCGTGATGCAAGACCCCCAGCACCTCTTCAATGCGCTGCACCGTGATCTGGGCAGGCACATCAGCAACTGCCAGATGAGTGGTCATGAGTGCCACACGGAGAACTTGTGCTGTTCCTGTGCTGCCCATCTCATTGCTGAGCAGCATGACCGGACAGCCTCCTGTTCTCTCAGCGAAAAATTCTGTATGCCCTGAAAAAAAAATGCCTGCTTCGTTGATGATGCTTTTTTGTACAGGGCCTGTTGCCACTGCCTGGCCGACATCCGTCCGGGCAAGCACAATCGCAGTATTCTGAGTTTCGATGACGTAATTCGAATTTTCGACATCCGGCTCTCCTGGAATAACCTGATTCGGGACCGGGATGTCGACAACCTTGAGCTGGCCGGGATTATGGGGTGCTGGTATATCCTCCGGGTTGAAGATGCTTACAGACACGTCTATACGCAGTTGCCTGGCAAGACTTTCCAACAGCACTTTGCTGGCAACAGCTACGATCTCAAATGCAAGTGCCTGCTGGGCGAGCTTGAGCACGATTTCCGGTCCGATGCCGGCAGGCTCGCCAGGCGTTACAGCAATGCGGGGGACGGGTTGCATGGCGCTGTCGACAGATGCAGGTGGCTTGGAAGCCGGGGTCAGTTAGAGGAGCGCAACCGATTCTCTATATAACTCTCATCGCGAAGCCGTCTTAGCCACAATTCGGTTTCTTCCTCGATTTTTCTTTGCCTGATTTGTGCCAGGGCTTTGGCGCGGATTGCTTCCTGAGTATTGTCATGTTTGCGCACGTCCAGCAATTGCACGATGTGCCAGCCGAACTGCGTTCGAAACGGCTCACTGATCTGCTTGGGTTCCAGATTGTCAACAACTCCCTTGAACTCAGGTACAAAAGTGCCCGAGACGGACCATCCCAGTTGCCCACCGTTGAAAGCGCTGCCCAGGTCCTCGGAGTATTCTTTGGCGAGCTCACCAAAATCCTCGCCTGCCTCTACCCTGGACTTGATGCCTTTCAGTTTTGTCTCGGCAGCTTCGTCGGACAACAAGGCATTGGTGCGGATCAGGATATGGCGCGCCAGCACTTGGTCAATCATGGTTTCCTTTTGCACTTCTCGTAGGTCTAAAAGCTTGAAAATATGGAAACCTGAAGGGCTCTGGATGATTTTGCTTATTTCACCCGGGCTCATCTGGTTGATCTGCTGCAAGAAAATCTGCGGCAGTTGAGCCCTGTCACGCCAACCTAGATCACCACCCTGGAGTGCATCCTGGGCATCGGAAGCAGCAATGGCGAGCTGGGTGAAATTGCTTCCGGATACGGCACGCTCGTACACTGAAGTAGCACGGTTTGCGGCATTTTCGATTTGATCCGGTTTCGGGCCCTCCGGGACTGCAATCAGTATGTGTGCAACATGATATTCATGTTCTTTTTGCAACAACTCGCCTTCCGACCGATTGAGCAACTCTTCGATTTCGGTTTCTGATATCTGGATATTTTGATCAATGATGCGTTTGCGCAACTGCTCTATGATCATCTCATCCCTGATCTGATTCCTGAACACCGCATAATCCAATCCCTGTTGCAGCAGCGTATCGCGAAACTGCTCAAGGTTCATGTTGTTGCGTTTTGCCAGGCTGCGCATTGCCTGGTCCAGCGTGAGTACATCGATCTGTATCCCGCGGCGCTCGGCAAGCTGCAGTTGCAAGCGCTCTGTGATTAACCGTTGGAGTACTTGCTCAATGAGGACATCCCTGGGCGGGAGTGCGCTGCGGTTTTGGTTGAATTGGCGTACCAGGGCTTGTATGCGTTGGCGCAGCTCACTTTCCATGACGACATCGTTTTCCACGACGGCTACAATTCGGTCAAGTGCATTTGCGCTGGCACCGGCAATCAACAGCACGGCACCAAGCATGTACGTGATGAGTTTCATTCTGGTATCGAAGGTTTCAGCAGTGGTGGGATGAATAATTTTCAGTAAAAACCTAGATCGTCTTTGTCATCGTACCCGCGTACTCCGCGTTTCAGCAATTCACCCAAGGGTGAACCGATCTGTCCCAGGCCTTTCAGGACGAGCTGGAATTCTATGCTGGTATTATAGTCCTCGTTTACATTTTGACTATAGCGTCTTCCTGCCAGACGAAGTTTCCAGCAACAGGTTTCGTACTCAAGCCCGGCAAGCAATTCCAGGTTGCGCTTGTTCTGCAAGTCATAATTCCAGCGCGTGACTGCACGCCAGTGATTATTCAAGGGCAACACCGTGGAAACATCGGATTGCTCGAGGCTTTGTTGCCGGTTTGTTACCGGATCGAGCGGCTCTGTGCTTTTGTGCCGGTAACGGTAGGCCAGGTTCAGTAACCGGTTATTTTCGTCGCGGTAGTGAAAGCGTATGGAGTTTCTCTGCGTACGATCATTACGGGTATCCATCAAGATCGAGCCGATTGCCTCCCAGTGTTCACTGAGTCCCAGCTTTAGTTCCGCAGCGACCTCCGAGGATGGGCTGCGCTCCTCTGACACACCCGGCTGCCACGTTTTTCGATCACGGAAATAGAAAATGCGCCCGACACTGGCGCGCAACTTCTCCCTGCCACTGGTCGTGTTCAGGATTCGTGAAGTCACGCCCACGCTCAGATGGTCTGCTTCCCCTATACGGTCGTGGCCACTGAAACGTCTGCTGCGGAAAAGCTGCTCAAACCCGAATTCGTACTCCTTGGTGTCGAAAAGCGGGATTTCGGCCTGGTCGCGAAACGGAGTATGAAGGTAATAGATCCTGGGCTCTAGGCTTTGAATATTGGCAGAATCTTTCAGGTCCCTTTCAAATTTCAGTCCGGTATCCAGGTAAATACTCGGTACGCTTCGCGTGGGCTTGTCATCGAGTCCGTCTTTGCGATGCAGGTCATACCGGGTATGAGCCAGGCGGATGCCGGGGCGGACAAAATAGGCTGCATTCCCAAAAGGCCGTTCAACGGCAAGCTGCGAATGAAGCCGCTCACCATCGATTTTGTCATCATGCTGGAAACGTACCCATTCGTTCTCGATGAAAAAGTCAAAGCCGCCCAGTGCAGACAGGTAATTCCCGTTCACCTCAAGCTGTGGGAGTCGTTTGAACGGCTCTTCTTCGTTGCTCAAACTGGAATCTACCGCCTGGAAGCCCTGCATGAAGGCCGTGAGTTCCCAGTGTTGCCCTTGATAGCTCATGCGTCCAAACTGCTCGATGTACTGGGTACTGCTAAGGCCAAGACCATCACCGAGGTCCTCGAAGTACATCTTGTCGGAAGCCCTGTTGTACGAAAGCTGCAGTTCAATTCCCGGAGTCAGCGCTCCCTGGTATTCGATTGATGCCAGATAACGATCGTCATCGAAGTCACGATCATCCAGGTACTCCACGCCGAACTGGGCCAGCCCTGCACGATTGAGGTGGCGGTAACTGGATTTCAGTTGCAATCCGCGATCTGCGAGCAGACGGGGCGTAAGAATTGCGTCTTGGTTGGCAGCAATGTTCCAGTACCAGGGGATTTCGAGCGTTGGGCCAGAATCACTGGAATTGCCGAAGGTGGGAGCCAGAAATCCTGATTTTCGGGCATCGTCGATAGGGAATCGTATCCAGGGCGTGTAAAAAAAAGGTATGCCCATGAATCGTGCTGTGACCTTTTTCCCGATGCCGTCGCCGGAAGTCCTGTCTAGTTCAAGTGTACCGGCTGCAAGCTCCCATGAGTCGTCTCCTTCTGCGCAGGTTGTGTAGGTTGTGTTTTCCAGGTAGGCAAAATCCCTGGAGGTCCGTTCGATGTGGTCTGCTCGGCCGCGTGCAAGCAACGGTTTGTATCGGTAAGCGATGGAATCCGATTTAAAGTAGCCGGTATCGAGGTTGAGCTGTGCTTCCGCGCCTTCCATGACCCACTCCCCATCTTCAATGCGCACATCGCCATGCGCCTGTACTGTTTGGTCGTGTTCCTGGTAGTGCAGCAGGTCTGCATCCAGCACCTGGGCTCCCCGCCTGATCTGCAC
>VXPJ01000015.1 GCA_009839635.1 Pseudomonadota bacterium | reverse complement strand
CTGTGTTATCTGGATCCCGCGAGGAAAACACGACGACGATACTCTTGATCCAACTCGATTCGATCGAGTTCATGACCTCCTTAGCTCTGCCGGAATTCCTGACCTGCAAGATTCACACAGCGAAACCGCATGAAAAAGACTGATCAATACCACGACTGGCTGTCACTCATTGAGGTCTCTGGTCCGTTCCTCGCCGTCCCTGTTCTGAAAGAAGCATTCCCACAGGGCCTGGAAGAGCTCGACAAATTCAAATGCAAGCGGCTACGACAAGCCTATGAGGAATGGTGTGAGGCGCTGGAGATCAACGACCTTCAGTTTCCCGAGTTGCATGCTGCCTGGATCGACGAGGTGATATCGCGTGGATTGGAACTCGACGAGGATGGCAAAGGCGATGTCCTGAAACGCACGGACTGGTGTGCGGTGAATCTTAATGTCACTCTGGCCGAACGTGGCGTGGTGGTGTTCCCGGACCTTGCCGTGATCGACGAGCAGAACGCCGATAAGCCACTGATGCTCATCCACACCCATGAGCAAGGTGTCGACCTCTACGCCACCCAGAATATGGACGGATGGGCAGTCACTGCCGCCGAGCGCATGGTCCAGTTGTGTCGAGCCACTGGCTGCCGCCTCGGACTGGTGACTAATGGAGAACACTGGATGCTGGTGGACGCGCCAGTGGGGGCGGTTACTACATTCGCCAGTTGGTATGCCCGTATCTGGGGACAGGAGCCCACCACCTTGCAGGCCTTCGTGCATCTGCTGGGTATTCGCCGCTTCTTCGTCGATGTGTCCGAGCAACTGCCCGCACTGTTCGACCGCTCCCTGAAGTATCAGGATGAAGTCACCGATGCCCTCGGTGAGCAGGTGCGACGCGCCGTCGAAGTGCTGGTCCAGGCTCTCGATAAGGCCGATCAGGACCGTGACCGGGAGCTGTTGCGAGACGTTAAGGAGTCGGTGCTCTACGAGGCGGCACTGACGGTAATGATGCGCCTAGTGTTCCTGCTCTCTGCCGAGGAGCGGGGTTTGCTGATGTTGGGTGAAGAGCGTTACGAGGCCAACTACGCGATCTCGAGCCTGCGCATGCAATTGCGCAAGGAATCCGAGGATATCCTGGAGCATCGCTGGGATGCCTGGTCGCGTCTTCTGGCCATCTTCCGAGCCGTGTTCGGTGGAATCGAACACGAGAACCTGCGTCTACCTGCATTGGGTGGTTCGCTTTTTGACCCGGATCGCTTCCCCTTCCTTGAGGGGCGCGCCAAGGACTCGGGCTGGCGCACCGGCACGGCCAGACCGCTGCCGATCGACAACCGTACCGTGCTGTTGTTGCTTGAGGCCATCCAGCAGTTCCAGGGGCGGACGTTGTCATACCGTTCGCTGGATGTTGAGCAGATCGGCTATGTCTATGAGGGCCTACTGGAACGCACTGTCAAGCGCATCGCCGAGGTTACGCTGGAACTAGACGCCACCAAGAGCGCCAAATCCCTCTGGGTCACCCTGGCGGAGCTGGAATCCGCCAAGCTGGATGGTGGTGACCGTCTTGAAGAACTACTTCGCGAGCGTTCCGGCAGTTCCGCCAGCCGCGTGCGCAACACCCTTGCCAAATCCGTCGACAAAGCCCTCGCCGATCGTCTGTTGGCCGTCTGCCACGGAGATACCACATTACGTGACCGCATAGAACCCTATGCTCATCTGATACGCACCGATCCATGGGGTTATCCACTGGTCTATCCCGCCAGGGCCTTCATCGTCACGACCGGTTCCGACCGCCGCGAGACCGGTACTCACTACACGCCAAAGGCACTCACAGAGGCCATTGTCACGGAAACCTTGACGCCAATCACCTACGTGGGGCCTGCAGAGGACACCCCACGTGAGCAGTGGGTGCTGAAGTCACCTTCCGAACTGCTCGACCTCAAGATCTGTGACCCGGCCATGGGCTCGGGCGCCTTCCTGGTGCAGGCCTGCCGCTGGCTCGCCAAACGCCTCGTCGAAGCCTGGTCGCAGACCGAGGCTACGGGCAAGGTAGTGAGCGTGGATGGTGATGAAATGGAAGCGGCCAACGACAAGGAGCCATTACCACGCAGCACTGAGGCGCGCACGGTGATCGCCCGCCGTCTTATCGCCGAACGCTGCCTCTATGGCGTGGATATGAATCCACTGGCCGTCGAACTCGCCAAGCTCTCCATCTGGCTGGTTACGCTGGCCAAGGGTCGTCCATTCGGCTTCCTTGACCACAACCTTCGTTGCGGTGATAGCCTGCTTGGTATCTACCGCTTGGATCAGCTCACCAAACTATCGATGACGCCGACTGGCAAAGGGCAGCAACGTCTGTTCGGGCAGAGCATCGAACGGGCGGTACAGGAGGCGATCGAATTTCGCCAGAGGCTGCGTGAGATACCAATTCGAGACATCCGCGATATTGAGGCCATGGCGCGGTTGGACTCTGATGCGCGCCAAAAGCTCGAAGTGCCGGAGTGTATTGCCAATATATTCATTAAAGAGATCTTCTCTTCGGGGGGTAGTGGTGCACCATTGGAGAGCATCCTAGCGTCACTGACCGTTCAGGCTGGACAGGCTATTGATGGTGACAGGATGGCGCTTGATTCGATTCGCCGGAGATCAGTTGCTGCACTACCCGCCGACAAGCCTGCGCTGCGACCTTTCCATTGGCCTTTGGATTTTCCCGAGGTATTTGCAGGCGAGCGGGGCGGGTTCGATGGCATTGTTGGCAATCCACCTTTTCTTGGTGGAAAGCGTATCAGCACAGTCATGGGAGCTACATTCAACGCTTATCTCGCAAATGTTCATTCAGGTGCGAGCAAGAACACAGACTTGGTGGCCCATTTCTTTCGCCGTGCTTTCGATGTTCTACGGGTGGAGGGGTGCTTTGGACTTCTTGCTACCAACACCATTGCCGAGGGTGACACCCGGCAAGGTGGCCTGGAGTGGCTGCTCAAGAACGGCGCAGCGATATATGCCGCTTGGCCGAACGAGCCCTGGCCGGGTTCTGCTGCAGTTGTTACCAGCCGTGTTCACATTTACAAAGGGGACTGGTGCGCCATTCGATCATTGATTGGGCGCCCTGTACGCCACATCTCGGCATACCTGTCCAGCAAAGAGGACTGGAGTCCAAAGCGGTTAAAAGCAAACGAGGGGAAAGCTTTTATTGGTTCGCTTCTAAATGGAATTGGATTTGTTCTGGATGAGTCAGAAGCCAAAAAACTTATCAGTGAAGATTCAAAATATTCCGAGGTGATTTTTCCATACCTGAATGGCCAAGATCTGAACAGACACCCTGAGCAAAAACATAGCCGCTGGGCGATCAATTTCTGGGATTGGCCCGAGAGTCGCGCACAACAGTACACGAAAGCAATGCAGATGGTACTTGTCAGGGTCAAACCGCATCGGGACCAAGTAAATGCTTCCAAAAAGAAGGTGCGGGAAAAATGGTGGCTTTACGAAGCATCTGCAAAAGAGCTTTACCACACTATAGGTCGAGGTCACTTTTTTGAGAAACATCCGGAAGGTTGGGATGCCAAAGCACCAGCTAGGTCACGAGTTTTGGCACTCACCCGTGTAAGCAAGACTTTGGCATTCTCATTCGTGAGCTCCGAGCAAATTTTTTCTGAGCAAACTGTCATTTTCCCCTCTAATCGAGGGTCTGATTTTGCATTACTACAATCGAACATTCACGCAGTATTCGCTTGGCAGCACAGTTCTCGAATGAAGAATGATCTACGATATGGACCTTCTGATGCGCTAGGGCCGTTCCCTTTTCCTATCGATTTGCTCAATATGTCAAGTATCGACCTAGAGGCCCTTGGCGAACATTTTCACCAAGAGCGCATTGTTATCATGCGGGCAGACCAGATCGGCCTGACCAAGCTCTATAACCGCTTCCATAACGATGCTGAACGAGACCTCCGCATCGCCAAGCTGCGCGTTTTGCAGCGCGAAATAGACGACGGTGTCGCATACGCTTACGGCTGGGACGACATCGACCTCAAACACGGCTTCCACGAATTGCCATATCTGCCGAAGAACGACCGTGTCCGCTTCACCATCTCTGAGGCTGCGCGTGCCGAAGTACTGAGGCGGCTCTCGGAATTGAACCGTCAGCGTTACCAGGAAGAAGTAGCCCGTGGCTTGCATGGGGCCAAGATCAAAAAATCGACAACCCATACTTCACGCAGGAAACACACAGTTGCCACAACCATATCACAGGCCTCATTCGAGCTTAGTTCCATCCCGCACAACGAGAGCAATGACCTCGGGGCTGCCGAACCTCGCCTCAAGTATGAGGCAGGCCCAGAACACGCCATTATTGAGTACCTGAGGGCGAACGCCGGCTGGCACTCTAAGGCGGATATTCTTGAGGCCACGGGCATTCCTGGTGGGAAATGGAATACCGCAATCAATGATCTGGTATCTAGCGGACACATTGAACGACAAGGCGAACGGCGTGGGACGCGATACTGCTCGGTGACCGAAGGGGCGAAAAAATGAAAGAGTATCAACTGAATGTCGATCCACGCATATTGGAGCTCCTTGGCCCCAACCTCTACACCAACATTTACTACGTGTTGGCGGAACTAATCGCCAATGCCTACGACGCAGATGCAGAGAACGTTTACATCATTGCCAATAAGGATGATATCCGGGTTGAAGACGATGGGCACGGAATGTCTTATGAAAGGGGTGATATCGCCAATTACCTGAATGTGGCCGGCGTTTCACGCACTAGGGAAGCCGACTCGTTCTCAAGATCTGGTACGCGCCGCAAGATGGGTCGCAAAGGCGTCGGGAAGCTAGCAGCACTGTCGGTTTCCGAGGATGTCGATGTCTTGACCGTGGCAGATGGCGAGAAGTCTGGGTTCGTGCTTTCCCGCCATCCGGAAGAGAGTAACAAGCTTAGAGCCATTGCAGACTCTGATATCACTTTCGATTACGTCGAAGATCATGGATCTGCCATAGTGATGCGTAACCCACAGTACAGGCTGCACAAAACGCTGGCTGCTGTTAGACGCAATCTCCTAAAGATTTTCCCCTTAATCAATTCTGATTTTCGTATCCACGTAATCAGAGGACAGGAATCTGAGACAATCGACGACTTTGACAGAAATGTCATGGTGGAACTTGGGACGCTGATCGTCCTAGGCGATGAACATTCTTCATTGGTAAATCTTGTACCTGATACCTACCCACAACGGCGAGCAGACTTGGTCGTCGCCATGGACGCGAAAGTCTTACCATTGGTCATGAGGGACAATGAAGGGATTGAGCACGAATACAGCCTTGAGATTGTAGGTTGGATTGGAACGTACAAAACGACACGGGGTCGCAAAGCCGAGATGTCAGACTTCCCCGACAACTTCATTTCTCTTTTCGCAAACAAAAAGATGGGAGAGTTCAATATCCTGCCTGTCGTCGGTCAGAACAAATTGAACGAGGTTTATGTCGTAGGGCAACTGCACATTGATATATTTGAGCTTACCGAACTACCTGATATGGCGTTGAGTAATCGTCAGGGATATAAATCTGACGACCCGCGATACGTTGCAGTTCTGGATTATGTGAGGGAGGATCTCCTAGCTGAGATACTCAGAAAGCGGGAGATTTTTACTGATATAGGAAAAGCAAGAAAGAAACAGCAGAAAGAGGATGCGCAAAAAGAAAATGAGGAGAAGCTCCGGCGCAATGTCGATGCTTTCCGCAAAAAAGCGAGTGAAGAAGCCGCTAAGAACCTGCTGGACCAAGGCTCCGGTTTAACTCGCGAAGCTATCGAAGGAGTAATCACGAAGTCGATAAATGACAATAGTCCTGACTTGGGGTTGAAATCGCTTATCGATACCCAGAAGAAAAAGATACTCATTAGTCAGACATATCCCGACAAGCCGTTTGCCGACATCATTTATCAGATGCTTCTGCACAACAAAGTGTCAGCCGAGGACATCCTGTATACAAACTGCGACGATGAAATATGCCGCGTGCCGGAAGGCAGGGGTGTCTACGACTATCTGAGAGAGTTTTTCGTAGAGAGCTATTCGACTCAGAAAATATTTGTCCTCTTTATAACGAGTGAGAACACCAAGGCATCATGGGGTGCCATAACGGAAGTGGGGGCATCTTGGATTACCCAGATCGACCATAAGATTTTCAACGTGCATCCTTTCAGGCCAGAGCATCCACTGAATGATGAGTTGCAGTGGCAGAGCACCAACCGGGAGGAGCCAACAAAAGGCGAGCTTTGGATGATTCCGTTGAATGCTGATGTGTTCTGCCAAAAGATCGAAGCTGTTTGCGATGAGCTTGGTTACAAGAAAAATACCCGAGCACAGAATATGACGCACTTGGGAACGCTTGTCTCTATTAGGAACTCATGAGGAATTTGGCTTTATATGACTTGGAACCCTGGCCAACTCGTTCGTCATATCGATGACCCAGCTAAGATTGGCACCATCACTGATCAAACCCGCGCACGTGCATCTGGGCAGCAGTATCGTGTGAACTGGAACGGTCGGCTGGACTGGCACTACGAAGAGGAGTTAGTTCAGTCTGACATGGCTGACGATGACCCGCTGAAGTTGATACAGGAAGGCCGCTATGGTCGCGTGGACGATCTTCGGCGCCTGCTGACACACGTCCACCTCGCAGGACGGCTGTCGAATGTCGTCTATGCAATGGGGTTGACCCAGACGGACTTCTATCCGCACCAGTACAAACCGCTGTTGACCTTGCTGGATTCACCAGTCAATGGCCTATTGATTGCGGATGAAGTAGGTCTCGGCAAGACGATCGAAGCAGGACTGGTCTGGACCGAACTTCGCGCCCGGTTCGACATGCGACAGCTGCTCGTGGTGTGTCCAGCGATGCTGCGTGAGAAATGGCGGCTTGAGCTTTCTTCGCGATTCGGTTTCGACGCTCGGATCGTCGATGCAGGTGCGCTCCTCAATGAGTTGGACTCGAACGAGCATAGAGAGCGAGCCTGGATTATCAGCTACCAAGGTATACGTGCTCCAAAGGGGTGGGACCCTGCTGAGAGTGATACACCTCACCGACCGGTCCGTGCCCGACTTGCCGACCTGTTGCATCGCCATGCCGATCAAGAGCCACTCCTAGACCTCGTGATTTTTGACGAAGCCCACTACATGCGTAACGAGGAGACCAGCACCTGGAAAACTGGAAGTTTGTTGCGGGATGTGACCACCCACCAACTGATGCTCTCGGCTACGCCAATCAACCTCAGATCGAATGATCTTTTCAACGTGTTGCGGTTGCTTGATCCCGATCATTTCGAGCATCCCGAAGATTTTCAGAATATCGTTCAGGCCAATCGTCCAGTGATCGCTGCAAGCGATGCTGTACGCGATCAAGCGAGCGATGCCAGTCATATTCTGGAATCGATTCACGAAATAAAGTCGTCGCGTTGGTTCGAGCACTCGAATCGAGTCAATCGCTTGATAGAGGAAGCAGCGACAGTCGATGAATGGTCGAACGAGAAGCGCGTCGATATCGCAGCCAAGCTCGAACGGCTCAATATGCTCGCACATATCGTCACCCGAACGCGTAAGCGTGAGGTACAAACCGAGCGGGTGGTGCGGGCTGCCACAGTATTCGAGGCCAACATGGCGCCAGCAGAACGGGAACTCTATCAGGCTATTACCGAGGGCACACGGGAGTATGCTCTGGCCAATGGCATCGAACACGGCTTCTTGCTATCAACACCGCAGCGAATGGTGGCATCTAGCCCTGTGGCCTTGTTACGTACCTGGCATGACGACGGTCTTGATGCGGATGCGATTGCTGTGTCAATGGACGAGACTGATGAGGATGAGGAAAGGGTACTTGAATCGTCCTCCAGCCTCAAACGTTGGTTGGCTAGTAGGACGCTGCGACGCTTCGACCTCGGGGAAATGAGTCGGAATGACTCGAAATTCTCCGAATTTTCTCAAGCATTAAAACGATTTCTGTTGGAAGATCGCGAAGCCAAAGGGATCGTGTTCACCACGTATCGAGGCACTGCGCGCTACCTCGTTGATCGTTTATCTGCTGAGAACATTGAGGCTGGCTTACTGATGGGTGGTGCAGAATTTGATAAGGAAGCCGTGGTTTCTGCTTTCCGTGATGACCGCAACTGCCGTATCTTGGTATGTACAGATGTAGCAGCTGAAGGCGTAGATCTGCAGTTCTGTCGGCTCGTCGTTAATTACGATCTGCCCTGGAATCCGATGCGCATCGAACAACGAGTTGGGCGCATCGACCGCATTGGTCAACAATCCAAACGCATACTTGTTTGGAATTTCGTCCATAAAGACACCATTGATGCGCTTATCCTTGCGAGGTTGGCTAAGCGTATAGGGGTTTTCGAAAGCACGCTTGGAGAAACAGAAGAGATTCTTGGTCAAGTTCGACGGCTTGAGGATGTACTGTTGTCGAGAAATCTGACGACTGAAGAAGAGGAGTGTCTGATTGAAGAGGTGGCGCTCGCGATTGAGAATTCCAAGCGTAAGCAAGAGGAGTTGGAGCGGGAGGCGATTCAACTCGTGGCGCATGGTCAACAATTGCTGGCACAGATCCAAGCGGCTCGGGGTGAGGGGAAGACAGTCAGCCGACTCGACTTGATCCGATATGTCGATGGTTATCTCAGGAATATGCCGGGCTGCAGAATCGTTGCAGCACGAGGCGATGAAGATATCTTCGACATCAGTCTGAGTCCGGCTGTGGCCGCTGAGATGGACGAATTCGTCCGGAAGGAGAATTTGGTTGGTAAAACTGCCTTGGGCTCTGGTCAGACGAAGCGTTGCCGCTTTACTGACAGAATCACGGAGAAACCCAAACCTGGGGAGGAGATCGTCCATCGTTTTCATCCGATCATCCGATTCTTGTCGCGGAAAACCGAAGAAGAGGAGGATCATTTTCCACTCTACGCCTGTAGAGTTGTCACCGATGACATCGCTAACGGTCAGTACGTCCT
The DNA here is from genome assembly GCA_009839635.1 of Pseudomonadota bacterium. Lineage (GTDB taxonomy): Bacteria > Pseudomonadota > Gammaproteobacteria > UBA4575 > UBA4575 > WTFY01. The sequence goes on along the minus strand of VXPJ01000015.1, from coordinate 12,805 downwards.
CACGACCCGACTGGCGACGTTTTCTGGAGTCAAAGACGAGGAGCATCTTCTCGCCGCTGTCGTTCCGCTCGGTCGGGAGCTACCCCTTGGGTATCGCCAGGCGGAAACCCTGCTCGACTCTGTTAGGGGCAAGGGTGTCGATTGGCCGACGGTGACCATAGATGTCGTTCCAGAAGTGGGCGTGGCAGCGGCGGAGCGATGCGAGGAGGTTTTAAGAGCTCGCTATAGTGAACTTAAGGACGAGAAATCGCGCGAGAACCGAGATCGTGCTGACGTTCTCTCACAACTTTTGGATGACCACATCCTGAAGAAACATGAAGGCTTCGAGAAACGGATCGCCAGCCATGACAATTTTGCATCTCTGTATGGAGATAGTCCCGACGGAAAACGGCGCAAGGGCCTGGCAAACGCCGAGCGCAAGAAGCAGGATGATTTCCTTGCGAGAATGGAGACGCGTCGCGCGAGCTTGATCAGGAAGAGGCAGTCCTTCTCAGCGGAAACACGAGAAATTTGTGTGATGCTCGTTGATGTGATGCGGGAGGCCTAAAGCTGTGAAGAGTTGGAAAGATCAATTGAAGGATCTCAAGCGGGTATTGGGTAAGGCAGCAATAGAAGAGAAACGAAACGAGAAGCTGGACAAGGTGAGTTTCGAACCTCCCAGATCATGGCTTGCCTACGATCGGACGACTAGCGACGATGACCCCAAAAAATGCTCCGGTTCTACGGCCATTTCACATGATGAATCTTCGCATCGGCGCTGCGTCCCCACTGTCGATACATCGACTGGCCTGAATCCAATAGACCAATCCATCACGCCGAGTGTCATTGGCACTTCTGCCAAGAAGTCGCATGAACCTTCGCGTACAACTGCAACATCCGTATTCACTCCACGCATTGATGGAACAGGTACACTGAACATGCCAGAAGGAACACATGTTGGCAGAGGTTTGCAACATCCCGACCATCTAGGTGGGAAAGCGGTGCCTATGGTTGTCAGAGTGGGTGTGGATTTTGGAACCGCATTCACGAAAGTGGCGATTCGTGCAGGCTATGACCTGATTTACGTGGATTGGAGTGCTATTACCTGTGATGAGTCACCGACAGGACGATTCGTGATGCCCGGTTTGGTAGTTCGTGTGCTGGAAGGGGACTACTGTTGGCAGCGGTCATCTGAATCCGATATACACGCAAACCTCAAGCTCCCACTCATCGACATGGCCAGTTCAGGTGAATGCCCTGTGGCCACTCTAGCCTACTTAGCCTTGGTCATCCGCTACGCCAGGGCGTACCTATATCAGCACCCGGATGTTGGGCGAAAGCTCGTGGCGCGCTCACTTCGTTGGGAATTGAACATCGGTTGCCCCACTCAGCCGCATGAAGATTTAAATGTCGTCCAGTTCTTCAAGCGAGTCTCTCGCACTGCTTGGCGGTTGGCGGCGGAGGCCAATCTCCAAGAGTCGAATATCATATCTGCATGGAGGATGGACCAACCAGACTCTAGCCTTGAGGCGGAGCCAGGTGTCGTGCCTGAGTTCGTGGCGCAGATCGCTGGTTACCTCGGCTCACATCAGGTGTCCGAAGGTTTACATGCCCTGATTGATATTGGAGCAGCCACGATTGATGTGGCAACCTTCAACGTCGTAATACACAACAATCTCGACACGATTCCTCGTATACCGATCTTTTTCTCGGCCGTTTTCCCCTTGGGCACACATTACTTGAATCAAAACCGCCACACCTTACTTGGGGTTGAGCCCACCTGGGACGATACCGCACCAATTGAGCCAGCCGATTGCTTCTCAAATCGGAACGGTATATCTCAAAGCGAGGTTGTAGCTGCGGACTCAGATTTCTTGAGTGGAGTTTCGAGTAGAATCGATGGAGTAATCAATGCAACCCGCACTAATACGAGGGGTGATCCGCGCAGTTCTGCATGGCGTGAAGGTTTGCCCATTTTCGTCACTGGGGGAGGTGCCAGCTGTGATCTTTATCGTCGTGCCATCGAAATGGCACATCAAGATCTGAGACGGCGATTGAGTTCATCAAGCCGGTTCCGATTTGTGGAATTAAATCCACTGGGAACAAATATTCCGGTTTCAGCCAGCGACAGTAGTGCCCGGATGACTGTCGCGATTGGGTTGACCAGTGACGCCGATAGCATAGCTCGCGTAGTGCCTCATCGCGATATAAAGCCAATAACCTATGGAAAGAAAGAGCGTGTCGATCACACAGAACTTTATGGTGACTGATGATGAAAAATGATTCGAACACCAGTGTGGCCAGTCATTCAAACGCCAGCGCTTGGATCGCTGTTGATAACGATGTTGGCACTGAGCGCAGGTTTGCGTCTTACATCTTGGCTTTGATGGGCGAACGTGCTCTCTTCCAAGCCATCAAGGAGGATGATTGGGTTCTTGTTCTTAGTCCTGCTGGTGACATTATTCGCGTCGGGCGCGTACTGCAAATTCGCTCCGATCTCGTTACCACCACGCTGTATTTCGACAGACTGTTCTTGACTATCGAACCCGTCTCAATCGGCATTACTTCACTCACACCGCCGACCTCGGGAAATATCGGTCGTGTCCAGTGGACCGATTTCGTCGAAGCACTTTCCAAGGCATTGCAGAAGACCATCACCGATGTGCCTGCGGTAGAGGATCAAACCTATATCCGTGAGCTGCTTCAACTGGCCGTGATGGATGATTTGCTTGGCCCGGCTGGCGGTCCTCATGAACATATCGTCGACATGAGCGTGCGTGATCGCTATCTGGTCGGCAAGCTGGCCCCACGCGCGGCGGCCCAGGGCGGTATCGAAGGGCTCGACGGACCATTGGCGGATGACGAGACGGAGGAACCTACCGATCCGAAGGCGCCTGGTCAGCACGAACCGGGCGCGGAATTCGAGACGGCGACTGGACGTGTCGAACCCGAATCCGATGCCTCCGATGAGATTGATGCGGCAAGCAACCAGTCTCTGGTGCCGAGCAGTCTTGGCATGACCTTCTGCGTGGATGGTGATGCTGAACGGATAGAGATTGAGGTGCGCTGGGGGCGTTATGAACGTAGTGATAAACACGAAATCTTCCGTACCTATAAGAACAAGGAGACCGGCGCCGAGGAAAAGACCAAGGCCAAGGTTTGGCAACGTATCCCTTGTGGCGACAAGCTGGTGCTGACTCTCAACGAGGGTGTGATTCCCCATCAGGCGCCAGACAATGCCTATCCCGAGGTGCGTGTGCAAGGCTCCGTTCGCGCGAAGAATGTGAATGGTGATCGTCTGGTGACATTGTTTCTGGTCAATGCACAGGAGGAACCCGAAACCAACCGCGATACGGCCTGGGTGTTCCAGCCTGAACTGATCGTTCGCGCAGAAGCGGAAGCCCCCAGGCGAGCCATCTTCCGTCGCCGACCCGTTCTGGATGTGGACGGTGTGGACCCGGAACGTGATTCACTAGAGATGATCTACCGCAACCGGGTCGAGTTTGTGGTGGGACATGGGGTCGCCGTCCATGCTGAAACGGCGGAAAACGTGATGCTGGCCACTGAAGTCCGTACTACCGTCATGCCCCAGTATGAGGTGCAGGTCACCGAGACGCCAGGGCTGGATGTCGATGACCGACCGGCGATGCGAGAGATAGTGAACAGTGGTCTGCTTGATATGCAGCGTCTCGCAACTCTGGATGTGAATGCTCTGGTAGATGCATTGAGTCTGCTATCCAAGGATTATGCGGTGTGGATCAATGAACAACGTACACGGATTGGTGTCGATGTGTCCGGCTACGACGTACAGGCTCGACAAGCGATGGATCAATGTCAGGAGATCCAAACGCGTCTGCAACAGGGCATTGATACGCTGAAGACTGACGAATATGCATTGGCGGCATTCCGGTTTGCTAATCGTGCGATGGCGATTCAGCGTGTGCGTAGCCAATACGCGCTCGAGATCCGACGTGGGAAGGACGTGTCCGTCAACCAACTCGACGTACTGGAAAACCGCAGCTGGCGACCATTCCAGTTGGCCTTCCTGCTGCTGTCCATACCGTCGCTTGCTGATCCCACACATCCGGATCGAGTGCAGCCAATGGAAACCTATGCCGATCTGCTGTGGTTCCCCACTGGCGGCGGCAAGACTGAAGCCTATTTGGGAGCGGCGGCGTTCACGATGGCGATCCGCCGTCTACAAGGCAAACTCGGTGGATACGACGGCTCTCGGGGGCTGGCCGTGATAATGCGCTACACGCTGCGTTTGCTGACATTGCAACAGTTCCAGCGTGCCACTGCGCTGATCTGCGCAATGGAAAAGCTTCGGCGAGATGCTCTTGTGCAAGGTAATGAATCGCTCGGAACGGAACCTTTCACCATTGGACTGTGGGTAGGCAACAAGGTGACGCCGGGCACGACTGAGGAAAGCCACTACGCAATTCAAGCTTTGCGCGATTCAGGAAAAAACAAAGCAGGACGTACATCGCCTCTACAACTCATAAGTTGCCCATGGTGCGGCTCTACGATAGATCCAGGTAAAGATGTCGTTGTCGATAAAGATCGCAGCCGGACCGTAGTTTACTGCGGTGACAAAAAAAGCAGTTGCACATTCTCTCGTGGCAGGTCGAGTAAACTACCGCATCCAGGTATCCCTGTATTGACGGTGGACGAAGAGATTTACCACCGCCCACCGACTATGATGATTGCCACCGTCGACAAATTCGCCATGATGGCATGGCGAGGTCAGGCGCGTACGTTGTTCGGTCGGGCAGGACAGGAATGCGAGCGGCATGGCCTACTCTGGCAGGGAGCGGGCTGCAACGGCAACCATCAGGCAGGTAAAGGGCTCACAGCTACGAAGGTCAAGAACATCAGCCCCATTCGCCCTCCAGACCTGATCATTCAGGACGAGTTCCACCTCATCAGTGGTCCACTCGGCACCATGGTTGGCTTATACGAGACGGCAGTGGATGAACTGTGCGGCTGGAAGTTGGACGGGAAGTTCATCAAGCCGAAGATCGTCGCTTCCACTGCGACGGTGCGTAAGGCTCGTGAGCAGGTCAACAATGTCTTCATGCGGCGAGTCTCGGTCTTCCCACCACACGGTCTGGATGTAGAAGACAACTATTTCTCGGTACAGCGGTCTATCGAGCATAAGTCTGGCAGGCGATACCTCGGAGTGTGTTCCCCCGGTAGTTCCCGGCCGGCGATGTTGATTCGTGTCTACACGGCTTTCCTGACGGCAGCGCAATCGCTGTTCGATCGCTTTGGTGAACCTGCAGACCCTTACATGACCGTGGTTGGTTACTTCAACTCATTGCGTGAACTGGGTGGAATGAAGCGTCTAGCAGAGGACGATGTACAGACGCGTTCCTACCGCGTGCAAATGAGCATGGTCGAGCGACCCGCACTGGCACAACGCAGTGTCAGCAATATTTGCGAGCTGACCTCCCGGGTATCCAGTCAGGACATCCCGAAATATCTCGACAACCTGGAGGTCAAGTTCAAGGTGGAATTCGACGCGGCTACCGGTAAATACGTAACGAAATGGCGGGAGGGTGACGAGCGGGCGATAGACGTGGTTCTGGCTACCAACATGCTATCGGTGGGGGTCGACGTCAATCGCTTGGGACTCATGGCGGTCAATGGCCAGCCGAAGGGGACGGCGGAGTACATCCAGGCGACGAGCCGTGTCGGTCGGTCGGTCCCTGGACTGGTGTGTACAGTGCTCACGTGGGCTCGGCCACGTGATCTATCGCACTACGAGACGTTCGAGCATTATCACGCCACTTTCTACAAACACGTCGAAGCACAATCGGTGACCCCGTTCTCGCCACGCGCAATGGACCGCGGCTTGACTGGCTCATTGCTGAGCTTGATGCGCCTGGAGAACGATGCGTTCAGTCCCAACGAAGGTGCTGGCGAGTTGGGCAAGTCGGATCAAGCGGAGATCACCGAGGCGATCGACGTACTCGTCAAACGTGCGTGGAACGTCAGTGAGCTTTCCACTACCAAGAGCTTGGCAGAACGGGAGCTCAAGGAACGTGCAGACGAGTGGGCCAAGGAGGTCAGCGTCCCCGGTCGAACGTTGGCATATGAAAAACGTGGGCCGAATGCGGCTATGACCAAGAATTTGATCGAAGCACCGGGCATCAAGCCATGGGACAACTGGACCGTGCCCATGTCGATGCGCGAGGTGGAGCCCGGCGTGCGTTTGATCATGAATACCGGCCACATTACGGACGATCACGACTGGAAGCCTTGTCCCGCGTCAAAGAATGAGGACCAATCATGACGACGGTCGAGAAGACTCCAGTCGGGGAGGTCAGACCCAGTCAGTTGCTCTGGAGCTATGGGCCCGGAGCATTGGTTGATCTACCAAGCCTGTCTGTAGTGACACTGGGTGTCGACAAATGGGAAAAGAATCGTTGCCAACCGGTCCAGGAAGTTCGATTACTGGCTGCCGTCCGTAAGATGCTGGGAGCGCAAGTGGAGAGCCTTCGGATGCCGCCATTCCAGAAGAGTGAGTTCATTGACGTCTGGTCGGCTGAGGCAAATATAGGTGTACCAGTGCGACCGTTTCCGCGGTGGATGCGTTGTGTAAAATGCGGCTTGTTGTCTCCTTTCGATACGGGGCTATTCGAAATAAAGGAGAACCGATTTCGGCCTGAGCGCACACGCTTCGTCCACAAGGGATGTCGAGGTTCAAAGGGCAATCAGCCTGCTAGGGACGCCGATGCCGTACCCGCGCGTTTCCTCTTAGCCTGTCGTGATGGCCATCTCGATGACTTCCCTTGGCATTACTTCGTCCATGGGGGTAACAGTTCTTGCAAGGGAACGCTGCGTTTCTTCGAGAGCGGCGCGTCCTTGCAGACGGAAAATCTGTGGGTGAAGTGCGATGCGTGCGGTGCATCGCGGAGTATGGCCCATGCCTTTGGCAAGGCTGGCAAAGAGAACCTTCCCGCCTGCCGAGGCCGCCATCCACACCTGGATCACTTCGACGATGAATGTGACGAGGAAGCTCGCGCAGTTCTATTGGGTGCTACAAATAGTTGGTTCCCGATAACGCTATCGGCGCTTGCGATTCCCCAGATGGGGGACCCTCTCAGTCAGCTTATTCAGGATGGTTGGGAGTTCTTCGAAGAATTGGAGTCCGAAGCCGAAGTGGTGGTGACTGTGAGGACGCTCAAAAAGACCGGAGCGCTGCCTGGGATCGACAAATACCCCACTGCGGCCATCTGGTCTGCTATCGAAGCGTATCATACTGGTAACGGACAGGAGGACGTAAATGAGGCTGACATTAAAGGGCCCGAGTGGGACGTTCTGACTGAGTCTGATCCGCCTACCGACTACCCGCACTTCATGAGTAAGGAAGTCGATACGCCACCGGCGTTCGAGAAGCACATCGGCAGAGTGCTACTCTTGGAGCGACTGTGCGAGGTGAACGCTTTGCTGGGTTTTACTCGGGTCGAGGCTCCGGAAGAAACGGGAGCTCAGGATGAGCGGCCCCAGATGGCCGACCTCTCACGAGGTAAGCCTGACTGGGTGCCGGCAAATCAGGTTCACGGTGAAGGCATCTTCATCCAGTTCGACGAACAGGCTCTTGCAGCCTGGGGAGCATTGCCTGCAGTGAAGACGGTCGATCAGAAGCTTAGGGGTGGTCATAGGGGTTGGCGCAACTCACGCCAGCTCAATCCGGAAGAAGGCTATCCCGGTATTCGTTACGTCATGCTTCATACGCTCTCTCATGTGTTGATTCGCGAATTGGCACTGGAGTGCGGCTACAATGCTGCGAGCATACGTGAACGCATCTATGCTGATACCTCGGATGATAGTCCTCAAGCCGGTATTCTGATCTACACAGCAGCAGCAGATTCTGACGGGACTTTGGGTGGTCTCGTCGATCTAGGTAAGCCAGAGAATCTCGGGCGTTTGCTGGAACAGGCATTGAACAGGTCAAAGATCTGCTCCTCGGATCCGCTCTGCTCCGAGCACGATCCGCAGAAAGATCGCTCCCTCCATGCCGCTGCATGCCACGCATGTAGCTTGGTCTCAGAAACGTCCTGTGAGCGGGGTAACCGCTACTTGGATCGCTCGTTGCTCATGCCGACTCTCGAATGCTTCGATGCGGCTTTCTTCGATAACCTGTGACATGGATAAACTTCTGGATGCCGTAGCAACAGTGGTTTGTCTGGTCTCGCCGGAAAAGGTTCAGGCGATTGCATCCCGGATTCGTCGAGCCGAGCCCAATGAGGCCAAAGTGGCGCTGGCGGATGTGGTCGGCACACCGGTGGCTTTTAAGATGTTGGACCAACTCATCAATGCTTGGCAGGCTACCACCGTGAGCGCCGATCAACTGGCATTGATGCTATTCGCTGCCAGCCATGTCTTGAACAAGGTGGATTCCGAGCAATCGACAGAACTCGTCTGGACAGGACCAACGACGCCATTCGTCTCGGCTCGCCGAACGGAGCAAGCATTGTTGCAGGTGATCAACTCAGCGGCACATACATTGTTTATCACTAGCTTCGTGGCTTATGACGTCTCCACCATCGTCAAGGCTTTGAATGCCGCTATAGAGAGAGGGGTAGATATCCTGATGTTGTTGGAATTATCACAGGACCACGGCGGCAGCATCACCTTCGATGCGATAGGCAAAATGAAGATGCTGGTCCCTTCTGCTCGACTCTATGCATGGCATGACAAGATCGAGCCGTTCTCAGATGGCTCCGTCCACGCCAAAGTTGCTGTGGCTGATGACAATATATGTTTCATCACCAGCGCAAATCTCACGGGCTTCGCAATGGAGAAAAACATGGAAGCCGGAGTGCTGATCAGTGGCGGTAGAATTCCTCAATTGCTTGATGAACATCTTCGTTCTCTGGTAGATACAAAGGTGCTCTCACTTGTATAAAGGTAGTAGGAATTCCATGCAGAATCCACATCTATGAGTATCTGAGTGCCCCAAATGATGTAGTCATCCGGAAATTCAATGATTGTCATCTAGTCTAATTTATTTGATCGAAATTGTGCCCCATTAGCCCGAATTTTATTCGGTTGTTTTGCACATGTTATGTCCGAACACATCCATGTTACCGTGCCTTCAACCTAGCTTCAGAATTGGGGGGATCAATTAAGTTTCCGTGCTATATGTTTGAGCTCAGTTAAGTACTCGGTTTGATCTCGATTTTGTGCCCCTGCTAATGGCTCCCCGGGACGGGCTCGAACCGCCGACCTAGTGATTAACAGTCACCCGCTCTACCAACTGAGCTACCGGGGAATAGAAGACAGGAGATGGTAACGACCCACTATACACAGGTCAACGTTGATCCTGACAATCATTAGTCACCTATATCTGAGTCAAAGTGTCTTAAAGCGGGCAACCGCTCCTTTCAGAACTTCCATGCTGGTTGCAAACGAGATACGTATGTATTCGGGTGACCCGAATGCTGTTCCGGGCACTGTGGCGACACCAGCTTGGTTCAGCAAATGTTCTACAAAACTAACATCATCTGAAACGTTTTCGGTTTTCTCGATCAGGCCTTCGATGCTGGGAAAGCAATAAAATGTCCCGTCACCTTGTGAACAATGGATTCCATCGATTTCATTCAAGGCCCCAACAATGAAGTCATGGCGCTTTTCAAACTCATCGCACATGTCTGTTACAAAACCCTGATCCCCGGTCAGGGCAGCTTCTGTTGCCGCCTGTGAAATAGAGCTCGGGTTGGATGTGCTTTGCGATTGGATTTTGGTCATGGACTTGATCAGTGCTTCCGGGCCTGCGGCATACCCAATGCGCCAGCCCGTCATTGAATAGGCCTTGGAGACCCCGTTCAACACTAGGGTGCGGTCTTTTAGGGAAGGGGTTGTATTCAGGATGTTCGAGAACACCTGTCCACGAAACAGGATATGCTCGTAAATGTCATCACTGATCACAAACACCTGCGGGTGCTTTTCCAGAACCTCACCCAAGGCACTCAATTCTTCCCTTGTGTATGCTATGCCCGTTGGATTGGACGGACTGTTGATGACCAACAACTTGGTCCTGGGGGTGATCTTGCTTTCCAGGTCTTCTGCAGTGATCTTGCAGCGATTTTCAGCTCGGCTTTGAATAGTGACTGGTTCCCCTCCTGCCAGTAGCACGATATCTGGGTAGGACACCCAGTAAGGGGCCGGAATCAATACCTCGTCTCCTTCGTTCAAGAGTGCTTGGCACAGGTTGTAGAGCACCTGCTTGGCCCCAGTGGAGATCATGACTTCACTAGAGGTGTATTCCAGCCCGTTATCACGTCGGAACTTCTCGATCACAGCATCCTTCAGAGAAGCAGTCCCTGCAACGGCTGTGTACTTGGTTTGACCCGCACGCATCGCGGCAATGGCTGCCTCCTTGATGTGTTCTGGCGTGTCGAAGTCCGGCTCACCGGCAGCAAGATTCAGGATGTCCCCGCCTTCTGCACGAATTTGATTCGCCCGTGCCGTTATGGCTAAAGTGACGGAGGGTTGAATCCGGGTTACCCGCTTTGCGAGTGAATATTGCACTATGTCTCCTGGTCAGGGTTTTGAAATTTCGAAACGCTGCACCTTGGCAGCACCGGGTAGAGTATACGGGGCCTGTCAAATGCAGATAAGCCCCAAAAAGTGAAAGTATGTATCAGCCATTTAAAATCGTTACTGACTTTGGTCCGGCAGGTGACCAGCCCAGTGCTATCCAGACGCTGGTCGATGGGTTGAATGACGGGCTGGCCCACCAGACGCTGCTTGGGGTCACTGGTTCAGGTAAGACCTTTACCATTGCCAATGTCATCGAACAGGTGCAGCGGCCGACGATCATCCTGGCGCCCAACAAGACCCTGGCGGCACAGCTGTACGGGGAGATGAAGGAGTTCTTCCCGCAGCATGCCGTGGAGTATTTCGTGTCCTACTACGACTACTACCAGCCCGAGGCCTATGTGCCGGCAAGCGATACCTTCATCGAGAAGGACGCCTCCATCAACGAGCACATCGAGCAGATGCGCCTGTCTGCCACAAAGGCCCTGTTCGAACGTCCGGATACGGTCATCGTGGCCACCGTATCCGCCATTTACGGGCTGGGTGACCCCAAAGCCTACCTGAACATGGTCATGCACCTTGATCGCGGAGACCGAATCGACCAGCGCAAGCTGCTGCGCCGCCTGGCTGAACTCCAGTACTCGCGCAACGACACCGAACTGCGCCGTGGCACCTTCCGGGTGCGCGGCGAGGTCATTGATGTTCACCCTGCAGACTCCGAGCGCGAGGGCATCCGTATTGAGCTCTTCGATGAGGAAATTGAGCACCTGAGCTACTTTGATCCGCTCACCGGCGAGATCACTCACCGGGTGCCGCGCCTGACTATCTATCCAAAGACGCACTATGTGACCCCGCGAGAAATCCTGCTCAATGCTATCGAGCAGATCAAGGAGGAACTCAAGGAACGCCTGGAGGAGTTGAATGCCGCCAATCGCCTGGTGGAGGCACAGCGCCTGGAGCAGCGCACGCGTTTCGATCTGGAGATGATCCAGGAAATCGGCTACTGCGCCGGCATCGAGAACTATTCACGCTACCTTTCCGGGCGTGCTGCGGGTGAGCCGCCTCCCTGCCTGCTGGACTACCTGCCGGATAATGCCCTGATGGTAATGGATGAGAGTCACGTGTCCGTGCCCCAGTTCGGCGGCATGTATCGGGGCGACCGCTCACGCAAGGAGACCCTGGTGGAGTACGGCTTTCGCCTGCCCTCGGCTTTGGACAACCGCCCCTTGCAGTTCGAGGAGTTCGCAGCGCTTGCCCCGCAGATGATCTATGTCTCGGCCACGCCGGGCCCCTACGAGATGCAAAAATCCGATGTTATCGCCGAGCAGGTGGTGCGTCCGACGGGACTGGTGGACCCCGAGATCGACGTGCGCCCGGTGACCACCCAGGTGGACGACGTGCTTTCTGAAATCAACGACTGCGTTTCACGGGGTGAGCGCGTGCTGATCACGACACTGACCAAGCGCATGGCTGAAGATTTGACCGAGTATCTGGACGAGCACGGGGTGCGGGTACGCTACCTGCACTCGGATATCGATACCGTGGAGCGAGTGGAAATCATCCGTGGGCTACGCAATGCGGATTTTGACGTGCTGGTCGGCATCAACCTGTTGCGCGAGGGACTGGATATCCCGGAAGTTTCGCTGGTCGCCATCCTGGATGCGGACAAGGAGGGATTCTTACGCTCAGAGCGTTCCCTGATCCAGACCGTGGGCCGTGCTGCACGGCATCTTCACGGTCGTGCCATCATGTATGCCGATGAGATGACGGGCTCCATGCAGCGTGCCATCGATGAGACCAACCGCCGCCGAGACAAGCAAATAACGTTCAACCAGGAACACGGCATCACCCCCAGGGGGATCACCAAGAAGGTTCCTGACATCATGGAAGGTGCGCGCAAATCGCCCGCTGAACGGGCGATCTACAGGACCCGCCTTGAGGATGTTGCTGACAGCACGGAGTATCTGGCCCTGACTCCCGAACAAGGCATGAAAAAGATCAAGCAGCTCGAGCAGAGAATGTATGAGCATGCCCGAAATCTGGAGTTCGAAGAGGCGGCCAAGCTCCGAGATGAACTCTTCCACCTGAAGGATGTGGTGTTGGGCAAGCCGCAACGCAAGGCAAGCTAATTAACCCTTTTGCCCTTGCTGGGTTCAATTGCAAAACGCGGCAGTTCGGTTTGTTTTCGACAAGGTATCGGAACGAAGCGTTCTGTGGTAGTTTCCCTATCCGAACTAGGCGCGTAGCTCAGTTGGTTAGAGCACCACCTTGACAT
>VXPJ01000065.1:2738-22151 GCA_009839635.1 Pseudomonadota bacterium | reverse complement strand
GCGCAGCTTTATCGGTGCCGAGTGCTGGCCGCAGGTCTGGCGGGGTGGCGAGCTGATCGCGGGATCCGCGAGCCAGTGAGCTGGTCAGGCACCTGGGATCCGTGCGGTTCGCCGTGTTGCGGTCACCAGGTGCCTGGCAGTCCTGCCCGTCGATGGTTGCACTTTTAATTCATATGTAATAATATGTAGTTATATACACATTGAAACCAATACAAGCAGCACAGTAATGAAACAGTTGATTTTGATGATGGGCGGCCCGGCCAGCGGGAAAAGCTACATCCGGGGCCGGATGTTCGGCGAGATGATGGCGATCGATTCGGACGCCATCAAGCGTGAGCATCCCGACTACGATGAGCGCGTGCCGTCCATGGAGATTCATTCCTGGTCATCTTCGCTGGCTTCGCAGCGGGCCGAGGACGCCATTGAGTCCGGAGAGAGTTTCGTTTTCGATGGCACCGGCTCCACCGCTGAAAAGTACGTGAAGTTGATCAAGAGGGCCCACAGGGCCGGATACCGCACCCGGCTGGTATACGTGGCCTGTGACCTTCAAATGGCGCTTGAGCGCAACCGGGAGCGATCACGCACGGTTCCCGAGGCAATCGTCATAGAGAAGCACGCCAGCATCGCGGATTCCTTTGAGATCGTGAGCCGCTACGCGCAGGACGTGCAAGTAGTGAACAACCAATAGGAGAGAGATATGCCCAAAAAACGTGTTTATTTGGAGCCGATTAGCTTTCGCGTCACCCGCGAGGAGCATGACGCCATAAAAGAGGCGGCCGCCGCAGAGCATCGCAGCGTCTCCGCATGGCTGCGCTATCACATCGTGACGGAACTTCTGCCGCAGGGGACTGCATCATGATAGAAGGTAAAGAACTCGCCGCATGGGAGCGAAAGCAGGCCGCCAATCGGCGGGTCTATGACCGGGAGCACCGCGAGAAGATCGGCACCCGCTGGCATCGGTACGGGCTGGCGGTCGGTTCCGTTTGGCTTGGCCTCATGGCTGCGATCAGCCTGGTTTTCCTGAACGCACTCCTGCACGGGTTCTTTTCCATCGCGCTTCCCTGGTGGATTCCCGCCGCCTTCGTGGCCGTCATCATTGCCAATGTCGCCCTGCACTGGAATGACTGACCATGGCCAAGCCTCTTACTCCCCGGCAAATGAAAAAACCGAGACGATACCGAAAGCCTGCAGCTGAGGCGCGCTATCAGAAGTGGAAAGCGCGCCTCGAACTGATGCTTGCCGTCCTCATCAGTGTGGCACTCATCATCCTGATCACCTATGCCATCGTCGGGAGTATGTACTTTCTTGTAACCGGCATGATGGCTCTGCTCTGAAAACACTGTAAGTCATTGATTGCTGGCAGGTACCCTAGCCTATCTCAACCCGAGATCGTGCCATACAGGCAATTTTCGAAGCCCGGCATTTCATCGACAGCCTCAAAACGGGGGTTAGTTCCTTCGTGACGTTCGGGGGCCGTGCCTGGAACATCTATGGCATTTGCTGAGCGTGATACAGTTGTCCGCAGGTACGCCGGGTTGCTGCTGGGCCTGTTGTTGGGCGTTGGCAGGCTCCCGGCCATGTCTTACGCAGCCTCCGGGACCTCAGAAAATCCGGCTTCATCATGTCCATGTCCGGGCACCGGATTACGGCTTGCCTACCCAGTGGCGTGCCTTATGCGCCGTGGAGATTTTGGCTGCACCCCGTCATTCAATTCAAGACCGTATTGTACATAACTAAAGGTTCATTCTAGTACGTATGAATATTTGATACTATGGCATACAAGTTAGTGATTCATCTGTAGAGTATATGCCAGATTCAAAGAAGCCTGAACGAGTTCACGTTCCGGTTGAATGAAGGCAACTGTGAGGTCGACACCATTGAGCACATGGAAGCACTGGCCAACTAAAAAAGAAAAAACCCGCACTAACATCTGAGCCTATGCCGTAGGCTGGGCGGCACGACTTCGGACAAGATCGCTTCCCAGCATCCCGCCGTATACCCTGAACGGCTAGCCAAGAGGCATATCCTCTCATGAAGCAACAAGGCTGATCTGGTACTTGACCCCATGTGTGGCTCGGCAAGGGAGCCAGACCAATGAGCAAGCGCCAGTTTGACAAGGTGGATCGCAGGCCGGTTTTAAAGGATGATTTTGAGGATACCATGAAGCAGAGGCTGTTGGCTCCGAAGGGTGAGATCAAGAGCGAAACCCGCACCCCGAGCAAGGCAGAACTCGCTCTGAATTGGGCAGTCATGCTGTTGGTGCTTGCAACGGCCTGCGTGCCGGCTGGGGCTCAGACGATCGGCGACTCGCTAGTCGTCTCCAGTTCTCGGGTGACAGTAGCCGAGAATGGCGACACGGCTACCTACACCGTTAAGCTGAGTGCGGAGCCGGGCCGCGTTATCGCCGTTAGGCTGGAACCCGCACCGGCCCCGCCGGGCCTGATTACGGTGAGACCACACCAGATGCTGTTCGACCGCAGGAACTGGAACATCCCGCAGACGGTGACGGTCACCGGCGTGGACAATGATGATTTTGGCGACCGCATGGTGACGGTCACCCATACTGCTTCGGGCGGTAAGGGTGCTGCCTCGGTAGAGGTGACGATCAAGGACGACGAGCTACCGCCGCTGCCGACGGTAAGTCTGTCGGTGGCGCCGAACCCGGTGGTGGAAGGCGGTTCGGTGACGGTGACGGGGCACCTGTCCTCTGCGCTGCCAAGCAGCGTGACGATTCCACTGGTGCTGACGGCGGGTACGGCGGAGGCAGGGGACTATGGAGCACTCGCGGGCATCGCGATTGCCGCGGGGCAGACCGCTGCGACGGGCACGATCGGGACGGTGGAAGATGCGGACCGGGACGACGAGACATTCACGGTGTCGCTGGGCATGTTGCCTGCGTTGGTGACGGCGGGGAGTCCGTCTTCGGTGGAGGTGACGATCGAGGACGACGACACGGCGGGGAGTCCGTCTTCGGTGGAGGTAATGATCAAGGACGACGATATGGCAGGGATTGGACTCTCGCCCCCGTCGCTGCACATCAGGGGGTGCGGGACAGCAGCTTACACGATACTGCTTCTGAGTCAGCCCAAGGCCGAGGTGACGGTAACGGTGGAGAGTGACGCGCCAGACGTTGCGACAACGTCTCCGGCGCGCCTCGTGTTCACGCCGGAGAACTGGAATCGCGGTCGAAAGGTGACGGTGACGACGCGGATCGGGGGTATAGCGTCGATCGTCCACCGGGCATCGTCGTCCGACCCAGGCTACGATGCGGCGAGCCTGACGCGAACGCTTCGAGTTGTGGTGGGCGAAGGGGCTCCGACACTGTTTGCGGCGCCGTGGCAGGCACGCTTTGGCCGCAGCCATGCCACCCAGGTTCTGGAAGGCATCGCTGGGAGGATAGCAGCCCAGCCGAAGGCGGGCGTTGACGGGAGCCGCTCGATAGCGGCGCACAGGGAGGTGACGAGTTCGTCCTTCGCGTTGACGGGAGAGGAGGTGCTGGACGGTTCGATGCAGTCGGTCTGGGGCCGGAGTTCGGGACTGCACTTTCGCGGCAGGGAGCGCGCGCTCGTGCTGGACGGCGAGGTGCGGACGGCGACGGTCGGCGCGGACCGGTGGCGCGGCCAGTCGCAGATGGGCCTTGCGCTGTCGCGCGGCCTCGGTAAAGGCGAGTATGGTGGCGGCTGCTCAGGCAGGATCAGGGCTTCGCTGACGAGTGTTGTCCCTTATGCGTCGTTGCAGGCTTTGGAACGCCTGAAGCTCTGGGGGGCGCTGGGCTACGGCACGGGCAAAGTCACCTTCAGGCCGAAGGTGGGCGACCGCTACAAGGCGGACTTGACCTGGACCATGGCGGTGGCGGGCCTGAGGGGCAACGTGCTACCTTTGCCGGAGGAAGGCTCCGGCCCTGCCCTTGCGGTGACTTCGGACGCGTTGTGGACGCGGACGACCTCGGAGAAGACGGGCGATCTTGCGGCGTCGGACTCCGGCGTGACCCGGCTCCGGTTCAGGCTGGAGGGGAGCTGGCGCGTCACGCTCGATGAGGGCGGCCATCTCACGCCCAAGGTCAAAGTGGGCGCGCACCATGACGGGGGAGACGCCGAGACCGGGTTTGGGGTGGATTTCGGCGTGGGCATCGCCTTGGTTGATCCTTCGCTCGGGCTCTCGCTCAACCTGTCGGGCCGTACGCTGATTGCGCATCAAGACGGCGATCTCAAGGATCAGAGCTTTGCGATGTCGCTGGCCTTCGACCCGTCCCCGGCAACTAGGCGCGGTCCGTCGCTGACGCTGTACCATGCGGGGGGTGGCCTCGACACGTTGGAGGACCGCACGGGGAGCGGCGAAGCGACCCCTCGCTGGGTGATGGAGGCGGCCTGGGGTTTCCCAGCTTTCGGAGGGCGTTTTACCGGCAGCCCGCATGTCGGCTTCGAACACGCGACGGCGGCGCGTGACTACACTCTCGGCTGGCAGTTTTCGCGGGAGGCCGCCAGCGCGCTGGAACTCTCCTTCGGGGTTAAGGCGGTGCGCCGGGAGAGCAACGTGGCCGCACCCGAGCATACGGTCGGGTTCGAAATCCGTGCCTACTGGTGAGGCTGCAGGGAGCGCGCCGCGCCATGGCTTGCAATTTTTTCAAGCGAGCCAGCGATCTTGTTCCTGGAATCTTCCAGATCATAATCATCCTGCAGTCCCCCCAGAACTTGGCGCTGCTACCAAACAGCTCGATCCAGCCAAGCTAAGCAGAGGACAGAAGGGGTGGGCTGGTGCAGGCCGGCACATCCAGTCCCAGAAGAAACGACCCCAACGCCACATACAGCGCCGTGCACGGTGCATAGCGCTCCATGATCATCCGGAACCGAAGGTTCGGGCTCCGGAGACCTTGGGCATTGCCGATGCCCATCTGTACGCCACGTGCGCCCGTACCGCTGACATCAATTGAATCTCCGACCGTGACCTCCATGCTGCAGGCCGTTTTGGTATCGTCAGAAAAGGCTGTGTATACCTGGGTGGAGCAAGCATCTCTCCGGTTGAGATTTGGAAAGTGAAGCCGTAGACTTTTTCATGATCCAGATGTATACCGTGCCGGGGGCCGTTGCCTTCTTTCATGGGATACAGTTTGGATTTTGCATGCACTTTTGCAGGACAGCCTATGCTGACATTCACAGAGGAACTCCTCCTCCTGTTAGGGGATGAAGAGGGCCTGTTTCTTCCCGTCAAGGAACATGCCTTTGAATGTGCCCTGGCGGGCGCCATCCTGATGGATCTTGCCTTTGCCTTCCGGATTGACACGGACCTGCAGGCACTCGTCGTCACGGACCCCGTGCCCACGGGCAACCCCATGCTCGACCGTGTGCTGGAGAAGATTTCTGCCCGCACGGACGTGACCGATGCCCCTGCATGGATCCGGGTGCTGGCCACCGAGGATGCCGCCCTGATCCGGGAGCAGGCCCTGGACAGCCTGGTCGATCGCCGCATCCTGAAAAGACAGCACAACCGCTTTCTGGGGATATTTCGCTCCGTGTCCTATCCCACCCTGGATGAGGCTCCCCTGCAGGCGGTCAAGTCGCGCATCGAGGACGTCGTCTCCGATGAGATTCCGGACCCCCGGGATGTGGCTCTGATCAGCCTGGTGGATGCCTGCCAGATCCTTCCTGACCTGTTTCCCGAGTGGGAGGCCAAACAGACCGCCTCCCGGCTCGAATTGTTGCGCAGGATGGACCTGATCGGCCGCGAACTCACCGGGGCCATCAGCGAAATCCAGGACCAGATCATCCGTGCAGCGCGCGCCCAGGCGGCGCGCTTCAAGAAGTCGCTGCTGACCCTGGCCCTTGTGGCCAGCGCAGCCGTGATCGCAACCGTGCTGATGCCGGGCATCGGGGTTCCGGACCGCTACGGCCCTTCGCTCCCTGCACAGCTCTGGTTCGACGGCACCTGGAAGCAGTTCAGCGGCTACCTGCTGCTCGCGCTCAGCGTGGCAGGCCTGATGATCGCCATTGCACTCAAGAAGCAGCTGCTGGCCTGGATCTCGGGCTCGCATCGCTGGAGGCTGTCCCACCTCGTCCTGGGGATCGCCTGCGTATTTGTTCTGTTCATGCACACGGGGTTTCGCCTGGGCGATAACCTGAATGCCGCGCTCATGGCCACCTACCTCACCGTGCTACTTTCGGGCGCACTGACCGGGGTCGTGGTCGGCGGTGCACCCCACTTCAGGCAGATCAGCCTGAGCCGGGTCTTTGCCGCGCGGCGCATCCTGATCTGGGTACATGCCCTGGCACTGTGCCCGCTGCCCGCCCTTTTGATCGTGCACATCCTGTCCGTGTACCTCTACTAGGGAACATCGCGTGTTTCTCAGACTCATGCAGGCCGTGCTGGGACTGACCCTGCTGGGTGCCGCGTACGTGGTCGTGACGATGACCGTGGCCGGGGACCGGCGCATGCTGCTGAGCGGGGAGACCACGCATGCCCACCATCAGCTGGAGATGGCCTGCGAGACCTGCCATGGCCGATCGGTGTTCGCCGATGCCAAGGCCGCACAAAAGGCGCTCAACAAAAATTGCAGGAAGTGCCACGAGGATGAACTGAAGGCGGCCAAGGACAGCCACTCGCGCAAGCGCTTTCGCAACCCGCGCATGGCCGAGTACTGGGACAAGCTGGATGCCCGCCAGTGTACCCCCTGTCACATCGAGCACCGCCCGGAGATCACGCGCGAGAGTGCGGTCACCGTGGCGATGGACTTTTGCGTGGCGTGCCACTCGCAGGGCGAGCAGGATATCCGCACGACCCGGGCCAGTCACGCGGGCCTGGGCTTTGAGACCTGTGCGACGGCAGGCTGTCACAACTTCCACGACAACCGCGCGCTCTTCGAGGACTTCCTGCTCGGGCATGCCGGCCAGCCTGAGCCGACACGCCCGGCCGTACACGGGCTGACCGCACGCTACCGTGCCCGGCCGGTGTCCACAGACAAGGCCTTACAGCCAGGCGATGCCGTTGCACCCCCGGATGCGCTTGCCGAGCCGGGCGCACTGCAGCACTGGGCGGGTTCCGGCCATGCACGGGCCGGGGTCAACTGCACTGCCTGCCATGCGGCGGATGCCGCCAAAGATGCCCCGAGCTCGCAGGCGCTGGCACACTGGATCGATGCCCCGCCGATGCGCGTGTGCATGGAGTGCCACAAGCCGCAGGCCAAGACGTTTGTCCTGGGACGCCACGGCATGCGCCAGCATCCCGGCATCGCAAAGCCCCGGGACCTGCCGGGGTGGATGGGCCGCTGGCTCGGCGACCCGGGCCTGCCTGTCAGGATGACCGTGGGCGAAGCACGTCTGCCCATGCGTGCCGATGCACACCCCGCTATGGCCGTCGACTGCGCGAGCTGTCACACCGAGCATGCCCTCGATACCGCGCATGCTGCGCTCGAGGCCTGTGCATCCTGCCACGATGATGCGCACACCCGCAGCTATTTCGACAGTCCCCACCACGTGCTCTGGCAACGGGAGCAGGCCGGTGAGGCCCCGCCCGGCAGCAGCGTCAGCTGTGCGAGCTGCCACATGCCAAAACTCGAACACCGCAAAAAGGTACGCACCACCCACAACCAGAACGACAACCTGCGGCCCAACGAAAAAATGATCCGCAGCGTCTGCCTGGACTGTCACAGCCTCGGCTTCTCGCTCGAGGCGCTCGCCGACCCCAAGCTCATCCGCAACAACTTCACAGGCCCACCCGGGGTGCGCGTGCACAGCATTGACTGGGCCATCGCACGCAGCCGGAACCCCGAAGCGCCGGAGGACTGATGGAAGGCTGTATGGTATCAAGCTGTCCGGTCCATGAAATCGAGTGCACGCATGGCTCCATGACCGTGTTGAGCCGCACGAAGATTTCAGGGAAAATGTACGCCTATTAATAGACGGGGAGATGCTCATGAAGCGAATTGCACTGGTGGTGGGACTCTTGTGGAGTATTGGTATGTCCATGACAGCTGCATTGGCAGCCGAGGGTGTTTCCTACGAGAAGGCCGCGGACATGCTGTACCAGGTGATGTCGGCCAACCGTGAGGTCTACACCCGTGTCGTGGTCCAGCGCCTTAGCGTGGATGAGGAGATCCTGGTTGCCTCGGAGCACTTTGAGGACGATGCAGGCCTGCCGCTGCCGTCACAGATGTTTCGTTTCGTGGCCGAGGCCGTGCTGGACAACACGGAAAACTTCTCCTATTCGCTGCTGTCGCTGCATCCGATTAACAAGAAGAACGGCCCGGCCACCGACCTGGAGCGACAGGGACTTGAGCATGTTGCCGATAACCCGGGAGAAAACTTCTACGGGCAAGAGGAGTTGGGGGGTGAGCGCTATTTCAGTGCAGTGTACCCCGATTACGCCGTCGTCGAAGCCTGTGTCCAGTGCCACAACAACCACAAGGACTCTCCACGCAGAGATCTCAGTGTAGGCGAAGTAATGGGCGGTGTGGTCATTCGCTTCCCGATGGACTGACACCTGTGGCATCACAAGGTCAGACATCCCCTTTGTTACCGTCATGAGAAAGCTGTCAGCTGGGCATCCGGGCGAGCCTGCAAGAGCCATACGGAAGGAGATTGACCGAACCCTGGATCAGCACACACCTGAATTATTTTAGTTGAAAGAAAGGAGAATCCAATGAAAGTCGCAAAGAATCTGCTTGGGGTGCTGTGTGGAGTGTCGATCGCCGGAATGCTGTTCTTTGCAGCTTCCAGTGCTTTTGCCTATTCCCAGGTCAGAGTCACGGAAGGAGAATCCGGAAGTTATAGAGTGAAATTGCCTACGTTTCCACATGAGGCGAGGCGCCGCTCGAAAGGTTATGAGGCCGTAAGGTATCGGATCTGTACGGAGGACGGATCTGCGAAGGGCGGATATTCTGCGAGTTTTTTCGGCAGCAATTACCCTGAAGGAACGGACTATCCCAAGTTCTGTCCAACCGGGTGGAAGGTTACATTCACCAGTGCCGGTCGCTATTCGAAATATCTGGACCTGACTCCGTCAACTGTGGAAGACTCTGAAAAGGAAGGAGAAGAGGACTACTGGATCAAATTAACGAATCCTGAAGTCATACCGGGAGGAGGGAGCAACTGGCAGTCCCATAGCGGGAGTCATCATATACCGAGCACCATCAAAGTGCAGGTAATCATTGTGGATGATGACTGAGCGGGAATTTGGCACCCTCCGGGGATCGCTCCTCGCTACGGTCCCTGGCACGCCTGCTCACCGGCCCAGATCCTTTACATGAACTGAAGAAGAGTCCAGAAGCCCTCCGTGCGTGGCTTGCAGGCAGCAGCAGGCTTTGCAGGGTTTGGTTGATGTTGGCTTATTCGCCCTGGAGTCCGGCGATGGGGTCGAGTTGTGCGGCATGGCGGGCGGGCTGGAATCCGAAGAACAGGCCGGTTACGGTGGCGGTACCCACACCGCTCGCCACGGAAAAACCCGAAATAAAGAACTCCCAGCCATTGAACCGGCAGATTCCCCAGGTGACCAGCAGGCCCAGCAGAATGCCGAGCGCACCGCCCGCCAAGGTCAAGATGATGGATTCGATGAGAAACTGGCTCTGGATGTCACGGCGCCGTGCGCCGTGCGCACGGCGAATAGCAATTTCGCGGCGGCGCTCGGCGACGGATACCAGCATGATGTTCATGATACCGATGCCTCCGACAATCAGCGCAATGCTGCCGGTCGCCCCCAGCAACAGGGTAAAGATGCCCATCTGCGTTTCCATTTGTGCGATCAGTTCCTTGGCAGTGAGGATTTCGAGTTCCAGCTGGGGCGCCCGCTTGTGGAAGAATGACCGGACGTCCGATGCAGCTGCTGCATGATGGGCGCCTGCGTGCGAGCGGGCGACAATTGTATTGATCTCCGGCGGGGTAACGATCCGTCTTGAGGTCGTAATGGGTAAGAAAACAGACTCATTCGCTTGCACCTGGATGGGCAGCACATAGTTTTCTGTCCTGTGCTCGAGCACGCCAATGATGGTGCAGAGCATGTTCCTCGCCTCGACGATTTCGCCCACCAGCCGGTCTGCACCGCCCCGGCGCATCGCGTCTGCGATGCCGGCACCAATAACGCAGAAGTGGCGGTCGACATCGAAATCCGAAATGAATCGGCCTTCCGCGAGGGAGAGCCGGTTTATATCTGCAAAGGCGGCGGTGACCCCCTGGATGCTCCCGCGCCCGACCCTTTCCCCGGCATGATAGAATTCTCCGTGCCCCTGGGTTCTGGGCGCCACCTTCGAGATGGACGCCACTTCCACCAGCGCCACCGCATCCGCCAGGCGGATTTCTGCCGCCGTCCCGGGACCCGAAGTCCGGGATGACTTGCGGATCAGCATGATGTCGGTGCCAAGGGCCTCGAACTCCTTGCGAGCCTGTTCTTTGGCGATTTCTCCAAGCGAAATCATGGTGATGACCGAGGAAATCCCGATCATGATCCCGACCAGGCCAAGCACCGTGCGAAGCCGCGCCCTGTACAGGCTTGCGAGTGCTTCCCTGGCATTGGTGGCCAGAATCAGGAAAAGCCGCGCGTTTGGCACGAAGTCCGGCATCATGGAGGGATGGCTGGCGCGCTTTCCCGGGCACTTTCCTGCATGATTCGGGGTGACGGTGAAGCGGTACCAGGGGGCGTGCGTTCCGTTTCGAGGAGCGTTCCGTCCTGGATGTGCAACTGGCGGGTACACTGATCTGCAACCAGCGGGTCGTGCGTGATGATCAAAACAGTGACTCCCCGCTCCACATTCATCTGCAGGAGCAGGTTGACCACTTCGTCGGACATCTCGGGGTCCAGGGCTCCTGTCGGTTCGTCGGCCAGCAGCAGCGCGGGCTCTCCCACCAGTGCCCGGGCAATTGCGACCCTTTGCTTCTGGCCGCCCGAGAGCTGGTCCGGACGGTGGCTCATCCGATCGCCCATGTCGACCCGCTCCAGAAGAGAGCGCGCCCGGCGTTTCATCTCCGCACTTCCCATGCCCCGATACACCATCGGCAGGCAAACATTCTCAAGCGCGGTCAGATTCGCCAGCAGATGAAATGATTGGAAAACAAATCCGATGTACCGATTGCGCAAAGTCGAGATTTCGTCGTCCCCGAGCTTGGAGACATCGCGCCCGTTGAGGAAACAGGCCCCTGATGTCGGCTGATCCAGCAGGCCGATAATGTTCATGAGCGTCGACTTGCCGCTGCCCGAAGGCCCCATGACCGACAGCAGGTCGCCCGCTTCGATCTCCAAATCGAACCCTCGCAAGACCTCCGTCGTGACAGGCCCGATCTGGTAGGACCGTTTAATGTCTGCCAGGCGCAACACGCAGGACGATGTACTCATGGCAGCAAGCCTCCGTGCATCGGAACAACGCCTTGGTGGCGTGTCTCGGGCGAGGAAACGAACAGGACGATGGTCTCGCCTGCGGCAAGCCCTTCCATCACCTCAACGGAATCCAGCGTTGTGAGGCCGAGGGTGACGGTTCTTTGCTCGATGGCCTGGGTCTTCGGATCGACGATGTGCACCCGCGCCCCGTCGGCCGACTGGACCACGGCATGCAACGGGATGAGCAGCGCCTGCGGCTGGCTGTACACAACGATCGTGACATGTGCCGACATGCCGACCCGCAAACGGCTGAGAGCTTCAGCATCCAGCCTGTCCAGGGCCACGGTGATCTCAAATTGCGGGGTATTGCGCTGTCGTGAACCCCTGTCGGCCTGTGAGGAGACAAACGTGACAGACCCTTCGGCCTGCAGGCCGGGAAAGCCGGGACCGGTGATCCTGGCTTTCTGGCCAATCTGGATTTTCCGTACATCCACCTCATCGATGCTGGTCACGACCGAGAGGCGCTCGAAATCGGCAATGCTCAGCAGCAGTTCCCCCTGCGCAACCGAGCGGCCCCGCACCAGTGGTTTCCCCCCGGGCCCACTGGCCACAGGCATGACGGCGCCTGAAATCGGTGCCAGGATTTCGGTCTGCCCCAGCTTCTTTTCGTGTGCGCGCAATCGGCTCTCCGCATTCTCCGCCTCCAGTTTCACCACCCGTTGTTCCTCGGCTCCGCCCTGCAACTTGACGGACTCCAGCTCCCGCTCAGCTTCTTCGAAATCCAGCTTCCGGTTCTGGAGCTGTCGTTGCGCCTCTTCATGCTCCGAGGCCGGCACGATTCCCTGTTCCAGCAAAAAGGCGGTCCGCTTGAGGTTTTGCTGCGAATCGTCGAGCCCCATCTTCGCGCGGCGCAAGGCGCGGCGTGCACGTGCCATTTCCGCACTATTTGCCCAGTCTTCGACTTCAGCGAGCCGGTCACGCGCCTTGATGTAGTCGACCTGGGTCTGCCGGTACTCCGCGGCCAGTTGGCTCGCATCGAGACCGACCAGCCTATCGCCTTCCGTCACCCGCTGGCCGGGAACGACGTGCACCGAGCTTACATGGCTTTCGATCGGGCTGATGATCTCCACGATGCGGCCCGGGACCAGGTGGCCCCTCAAGGTGATTGTTGAATCAAAATCCCTGGTTTCCACCACCATCGTTTGCATGGTGCCAGGATCATCGGCCAGCAAATCAAGGGGCGGTTCCGAAGAGGCATCCGGGCCGGAGAGGCCTACCGGCTGGAGATGCCAGATGCCGAGGACAAGGAACAGGGTGAGTACGGCGATGGTTGCCGCATTGCGTGTCGTTTGAATTTTTTTCCCTATTTGGGAAAGTTCCGCGTTACGGTTCTCGAGATCGCGATATGCGACCTGGAGCTCGTCGCGCTGCTTCTCGGTCACTTTCGCCATGCGCAGCTCGGTCTCACGCAACTCCTGGATTTCGGTGATGTCGGAAATTACGGCGACGACCGCAGTCTGTTCTGCTTCTTCCGGGTGCGTGGTGGACAGATATGAAGTCGTGACCGACAGGAGTCGTGGTTCCTCCCTGATGCGCACGCTGGTGACCTGCCGTTCGCCACTGTGCCGGTCCGTCACCGCCTTGAGGATGATCTCGACGAATTCATCGAACCCCTCGAACATGATGAAGAGCTCTCCGAAGAGGCTTCCTTCCACTTCCTCGGGATCGAATTCGAACATCTGGCAGAAGGCACTGTTGGCGATCTGGACATGCCCGTCGGAACCGATGACGATCACCCCGTCCGACAGGTTCTCCAGAAGGGTCTGGTACAGCTTCGGATCGTGGTTCGGCTTCACCGCGAGACCTCCTCGATGCGGATATTCCAGAGATCCAGCATCCTGCCCGAAACCTGGTCCAGCCGCGTCAGCGCATCCAGGTAGCCGATGATCGTGGTGACCTCGGACTGCTCCGTCTGGACCAGGTCGTCTTCAGCGGCCGCCACCTCGAAGGAAGAGGCCAGCCCCTGGCTGAATTTCTTCCTCTCCACCGCCAGGTTCTCTGCGGCAAGTTCACGCGCCCTGCGGGCCAGTTCAGTCAGCCGAAGCCCAACCTCGACGTCATTCACCGTCTGGCGCACCTCGATGCCGATCGACTCACGCAGCTCGGCCAGGTTCCTCTCGGCCCGGCGCAAGTCGTTTTTCGCTCTCACATGGCCGAGATCGTCCACCCGGTCAGTCAAGGGAAAGTTGGCATCGACCCGCACCTGGGTGTCCGTTCGCCCGGTATCGTTGCGGTTCCACTCGAGCCCCAGTGACAGATCCGGCAGCAAATCGTTGCGTGCCACCTCCAGGGCGATCTTGGCGGTCTCGACCTGCAGCCTGGCCTGAAGGAAATCGGGGCGTAGACGCAACACCTCCTCAAGTGCAGGGTTCAGCCCATCTGGCCGGTACTGGATTTTCAGCTCGTCCAGTGGGCGCACCAGGACCGTGCTGTCCAGTTCGAGAATACCGATCAGGTCGAAGTTTGCACTGTCCAGGCGGTTGCGTGCCTGGGTCAGTGCCAGTTCGCGGTTGGCAAGCGTGGTTTCGGAACGCACGGTCTCCCGTTGCGCTACGCGCCCGGCACGAATCAGGGACCGGGTCGCCTGCAGTTGCTCCTCGGCACGGCGCAGGGCAGTCTCTGCGATCTCTACCTGCCGTCTCGCCGCGATGAGCGCCCGGTACGACCTGGAAACCTGGACGATCAGGTCTTCCACCGCCTTGCGCAAGGCGAGGGCGTAGACCCGGTCCTGGATTTGTTGTTGGCGAAACGATGCCGTCTCGATGCCGGGCCAGGCCCCCTTCAGCAGCGGCTGGGAAAAGCTGAGTGTCTGCGATCCGGAATCGGCGGACTTGTCGGAAAGAGTTTCATCCCAGCGCAGCACAAACTGGCCACCGGTGAAAATGCGCAGGCTCGTCTCTGCACCGACCCCAGCCCTGCGGTCCTGGCGGTCCGTACTGGCAAAAGGTCGCACGGCAAACTGGGGAGTCCACCGGTCCTCGGACACCTCAAGGGAAAACCTCTGCACTTTCCGATCGGAGCGCTGATTGATGAGTGGCCGGTTGTACTCCAATGCACGTCTGACCGCATCTTTCAATGTCAGGCCGATCACGTCGGAGGGAGGCGAGTCTGACTGTGCCGATCCAGGCATGGGAGCAAGCAAAATCGCCAAAGCCAGGAGGTATGCGAGAAGGGATGCAATTTTGTGCAATTTCCCCAAACCGCCCTTCCTTTGCATGGATATACCGGCGTCTGTACGGATGGCCTTGACGGTTTTCGGTAGGGTCAGTTGCCCGGGTACATCGTGCTGGAAATTCTGTCGCATCATCCGCTTGGGTTCGCCCCATTCGAGCAGCCCCCACTCAGGTGTAAGGGTGTTGTTATACTACAGCAAAAACAGCAAAGTGCATGCATGGGCCTGATAGCGACAAATCAAGATGCACACCAGGATAAGTACATTTTCTGCGGTCCGGCCACTGATTTTCCGGCTCCGCGTAATTGTCCCTGTCGAGGGCTCCCTTGCCCGAGTTACAGGACTGACACAACAGCCATAGGTTCTCATTTTGGCCAGTGACCGCCTCGCGATTGGAGTACTCACCCACCGCAGGCCTGTAGAGTTTGCCGCATTGCTGGGCAAGCTGGCCAAACAAGACATCCCATCGGAAGCAGAAGTGCATTTCATTTTCGTTGAAAATGACAACCATATTACAGTGCATCAAACAGTCAGCGACTTTAACTCTAAAATTCGCAGGGGGGGGGTAACATCTACACTGGAGATTCAACCTGAGCATGGCATTTCCCGTGCACGCAACCGCGTGCTGGATATTGCAAGCCGTATCGGGGCAGACTACCTGATTCAGATTGACGATGATGATCTGCCCGTCGCCGAAAACTGGATCAGCAGGCTTTACCAGGGATGCAAAGACCAAGGATTGAATGTCGGTCATGGTATCAACCTATACCCGGACAACCGTAAGCCTTCCAAACACGAACTCCTGTATCCGGGCAGCAACGTCATTTTCGAGATGGCATTCCTGAGGCAAAGCAGGGTGCGTTACAACGTCAATCTGCCCGTGGAAGAAAGTGTCCAGTTTGGTGTGGAGTGCGTGGCTAAGGGAGCTGAGGTTGGAGAGATCAAGGATGCCATCGTGCAAATTGGCGGCAGTGAGCGATTCGAGAGCGCGATGTTTCGTTTCAAACGCGCACAGCGCAAGGGCATGGTCAAGCACGGGTTTCATTTCAGGCATATGCACGTCTCAAATTTCGACTCCATACGGACCCCTGCAGTTGTTACATTCAAGCTGCTCGCAGCCATCCTGAACCTGTTGCTGGCCGTCCTGTTTGTCCCTGGAGCCGTGATCAGGGCTGCAACCAATGCGGGGGAAGTTGTCGGGGCGATACGAGGGAGCTTGCCAGGCGAGCAGATTTCCCCTGGCGAGTAATCCTATGCAAAAACCACTTGCTGATTAATGCGTGCTTTTTGACGAACCAGCCATGCAGAACACTTGCAGGTAACCCCTGGCTGGAATCCAAATATGTCCTTCCAAGTGGTGCAGCGGTCATAGATGGCTCCAAGGCCAGACCGCGCACGCGTTCCAGGAGCGCACGGTCGATGCGGTAATCGCAGCGTCGTTGTTGGACCGGAACGTCAGCCGCGCATTACTCCAGCGCAAGTCGCCCAAGCACGAACTGCCGGCGAAGACCAGGGGGCGCACGCTGGACCTCGGACTGTGGACACGTTCTCTGGAAAAGTCCATACTTTCTATTCGGGTAGAGCGGGCAGGCACCCGGCAAGTCGGGGCTTTACCGTTTCCGCCTGTCATGCTCAAGGACAGCCTCACCGGTTGGGCTTTGGAGCAATCGCACTCTGGAGTAAAGGAAAAACGACGATGAACAGCCGGAACACGAACTTTAAGTGAGGTGACTGGAAATGAAACCATTCAGAAGCTATTTTGGAGCGGTGATTGTTGGAGCGGTGATGCTCCTCTCTTTTGGGCCGACACTCGCAGAGGATGTGACCGAAATCGGTTTTACTTCGTTTGTCTATTCCGCAAACGAGGGCCAAAGCATATCGTTTATCGTGAAGAAGACGGGGAGCGGCGAAGCGCTCGTCGACTATGCGTTTGGCCATAGCGATGTCGATCCTGCCAAAAACGCGACACGCGGCAAGGACTTCATTGGTCAGAACGGGGAGCTTTATTTTGCCCCGGATGACACGGAACACACCATTACTGTGCAGACCCTGTCCGATGACGAGTTCGACGAGGATTCGGAATCCTTCAAAATATCGCTGTCCATCCCGAACGAGTCCGACGGTGTTGCCCCCGTGAAACTGGGCAGCAAACGCCACGCGGTCGGGGTGATCCTGAACTGCGTCACTGCATGCTGAAGTCGACGTAATGGTTCCCGATTCCCGGGCTTCGCTCCGTGCCCGGGTGTATCACCGGTATTGCCAACGGGCGCAATCGTAAAATAAGATGCTTTCAGTTGCTCTGAAGGGTTAATCTATTCCAGGAGATACGATCATGAAATGGCAAATGGTAAATTTTACAGGGGGGGGGGATCACTGCCTTGGTGCTGCTGATGATGCTGGCTTGGCCGGTCGCGGCGGAGCCGTTCCGGGCGCCGGATATCGAGATATGGGAAGGCGGGACTGCGGTCTTCAAGTTCACCCTGCCGAGCACCAACGATTTCGCTGTCCGCTATGCCTACACTACGCGCGACGGCAGTGCCAAGGCCGCGGAGGACTACCAGGCGAAGCAGGGCCATGTGGTGTTCCCTGCCGGCATCCGCAGCGCAGAGGTATGGGTGCGGACGCTGTATGATGATGACATCGTGGACCGCCAATATTTCGAGCTCGTGCTTTCCGACATGCAGACGCAAGGGCTGTTGCGTGGAAGCAATGCGTGGACTTCGGCGTACCCTGTCAAAGACCTTCCTGTGACGAAGACGGTGCGCGCGACGATCCTCAACAGGAGATACAGCGGCCCCGAATGAACGGCGTTGGATGCCTGCCGACGCCTCGGTCCCGGCATGTAGCAGGGGTTCGACCAGGGGTGAAAGACAGCCGAAAGGCGCTTTCGCCACTGCTCTGTACAGAAGACCTTGGCGAATGGACCGCAGTGTGGTGCTTAAATTCCCGATACCGTCAACAGCCTCCGCCAATCGACTCGAGCCTGGGATGGATAGACTGCCTGTCACGGATATAGCCTGTGTATGAGCGAGTTGCCGGCAGTTCAGTCTCCACGCGCACATGTTTGCCATTCACAGTGATCCACCCCCCTAATTCGGGAGCTTCCGGCTCATACAGTACCAGTATGACGGACTCCGTGCTTTCGCTTTCGCCGTCCTTGAGCGTATCAACGTAGACGCGCGCGCCATCGACGCTTGCGCTGAACTTCACGGTGCCCTCGGCCGCGCGATAGTCCTTTCCGGCCACGGCGGAGCCGTCTGCAGTTTTGTACTTATAGGTCAGGGTTCCGCGATAAATGTCTGCGCCGGGTCTTGAAATCCCGAAACTCAGCCGTTGACCCTCGCACACAGTCTCGGACCATGCCGCCGCCACCGACGGCAGAAGGGTGGTGCCGATCATCGTTGGAACGGCGACTGCGGCGCACAGCACCAGGGACTGAACCCGTTTTGCAATTCGAGGCTTCTCCATGGTTCTTTTCTCCTGTCGTTATCTGCTAAGGCCCGTTCCGGGCTTAGCGTTACACAGAGTACTCAATCGAGGTCGATTGAGCACGGTCGAATGATAGCGTCAGCATATCATTGTTTGCCGTCCCGGGATGACGTTTATTGACAGTTGATTTATGGCGGGAATCGGCCCGCTTCCGGCACCTCAGGGCTCCAGGTGCCGTATCCTGTGAGGGTGGGCTCTCGCCTTGTCCCCGCGCTTGGGAAAGGGCACTAAGGGACCTTCCTTCGAGGCAGAGAGCCCATCAACGCGTTACAGGCCTGTGAGGCGACACCTCTGCCTCGAACACGATCCAAAGCTGCGGCATGACCCAGGAAATTGCAACTTGTGTGGTCAGCAGCCCGCCAGTTGCCAGCATATCCGAAACCAAGAAGAACTGCATGCTGCAGCGCTTGGCTTTTCATCGGATTGATTTTTTCGCATAGGGTACCCTGTCCTACCTTGGGTGCTATCGATTCGCCTGCATATCGACAAATATACAAATGCATGGGGTTATCATGTATCTTGCATGCCCATGACGTACCACGGTTTTATATCCGCTGACGGATGAATTGTCCGAACTGCGAAACCGGACAAGGGATGCGCTGTATAGACTCTCGCGTACATCACCTCTATGTCAGGTGGCGACGTTACCGGTGCAGGCAGTGCGGCTTTCACGTGTCCACGCTCGAGCTCACCGTCGATGACATGGTTGAAATGCGTGATTCCCTCAAGCACGTCATTGACCGGCTACAACCCCTGCCCCGAAACCGAAAGGAAAATTCCTAGAGACCAGAACGGTCAGCCTCTTGGGTCAAAAAGGGAATGGACCGGGCTTGATTGCTCCTAAATCCAACTTTTTTTGTCGCCCTCGTGATCCAGTGACAGACGAACACACGCTTTACTGAAACAGTGCCCACAGTCCCTTGACTGCAAAGTATGCGCCCAGGACGAGCACGGCAAGTGCCAGCAGGGCACACAAAGCGCTAATCAGTAAAATCAGTATGCCCTCGATCAAGGCGCGCCGCTCCCTGCGGCGCAGATACTCCTTTCTGGATTTTGGTGCGGCGGGCTTTTTCATACACAGTCCTCCTACAAAAAATATCCGCCCCTTTTTGCTATACTGGCTTTGCGTCGGCAGTGCCGAGTCTTGGTCTGGCACTTTAACAACAAACGGTCTAGATATTGTATTGTTAACCTAATTACAGACCTTTACAGCATGCACTGTCGGCGCACTCACCAAATCAGTGCATCAATCTTCACGGTCACGGTCAGCAGGATAATTGAGATCACGATCAAGAAAGCCAGTATCTTTTCTAGCAGTTCCCACCTTTTCACGCTCCGGCTTTGGGACTTGCGGGGATAGGCCAGCTTTTTATTCGGCTAAGAGACACATGCGACAC